>NZ_JADCNK010000063.1:0-304 GCF_014947265.1 Pedobacter sp. MR2016-19 | reverse complement strand
GGGGTGGTAACTGAGCAAAATTAATTTAAAAATGATGATATTGAATCATGGTAATTCATAATCTTAAACAGCTAAAAAATAAAAGAAAGGAGCTGAGAAACAACCTTACCCCTGCTGAGGCTACCATGTGGATGTATCTGCAAAATTCCAGACTTGATGGTAAAAAATTCAGACGCCAGCATAGTGTTGGAAATTATATTTTAGATTTTTACTGTCCATCAGAAAAATTAGCTATTGAAGTTGATGGTAGTAGTCATGATGATGATTCAGCAGAAATATACGATAAAGAACGAACTGATTTTTT
>NZ_JADCNK010000062.1:0-325 GCF_014947265.1 Pedobacter sp. MR2016-19 | reverse complement strand
CATCGCTAAACTCGATCAAAGCGCATTAAGCAGCGTAAATGGCGGTAACGAGGCAGGCACCACCTGGACTACGGCCACTACCGCTACTGTTGTTCCAACCACAGAGTGGACTGCATTTACCACTTTTACCACGGCATTTTAGGCTACCACAATACCAAAACAGCAAACCTTTTCCCTGTGTAGACTAAGCTGCACACGGCCGGTTCAAGCTGCAGATAAAGCGAAAGCCGAAAAGCTAACAGAGTAGGCGCCATTAATAAAATTTACAATTATGAAATCAAAACAATTCGACAAAAACAACAAATTAAGCTTGGATAAAAAAACC
>NZ_JADCNK010000061.1:0-330 GCF_014947265.1 Pedobacter sp. MR2016-19 | reverse complement strand
CTGGAGAAAATGTGGGTACGTATGCGATCAACCAGGGTACACTGGCACTGAATGGTAACTATACCTTAACTTATGTTGGTGCTGATTTAACGATCGGTGCAAAAACGATCACGGTAACGGCCGCAGCTAAAAGCAAAACCTATGGCGATGCAGATCCTGCACTGACTTATGCGTTTGCCCCTGCACTGGTAACAGGTGATGGTTTCAGCGGAAGCCTGAACAGGTCACCTGGCGAAGACGTGGGCACGTATGCCATCAACCAGGGAACACTTGCCCTGAGCAGCAACTATACCTTGACTTTTGTTGGTGCTGATTTAACGATCGGTGCAA
>NZ_JADCNK010000060.1:0-358 GCF_014947265.1 Pedobacter sp. MR2016-19 | reverse complement strand
AGTTGACTCGCAGCGTCCTTCCGTTGTGATTACGAGCACTGCGGGTGCATCCGGCGGATCAACCAGCACTTCTCCAATTCCATTTACAGTTACTTTTTCGGAGACCGTAACAGGATTTGTAGCAGGAGATATTACACCAGGAAATGCCACCATCAGTGGGTTTTCAGGTAGCGGAACTACTTACACTTTTAATGCCACGCCAACAGCAAATGGTGCAGTAACGATAAATGTTTCGGCCAATATAGCACAGGATGCTGCAGGCAATAGCAACACAGCTGCAAGTCCGTTTTCGATTACCTATGGACAGATAGTAACAGCAACTCCAACAGTAGCCAATCCAGCCGATGGCAGTTTAATC
>NZ_JADCNK010000059.1:0-415 GCF_014947265.1 Pedobacter sp. MR2016-19 | reverse complement strand
ATACCAGTTATACGTAACGCCAGTTTGAAGATTACTTACAGTTAAAGTAGCCGTGCTTCCGGTACATACGGTAGCTGAAGCCACAACCGGTGCATTTACAGTTACGGTTATGGCATAAGTTGTGGTTGCTTTATTATTATTAGCATCTGTAGCGGTTAAAGCAACATTATAAGTACCACCTTGCGTCGGTGTTCCGGTAATTTCTCTTGTTGTCGGATTAAACGACAATCCAGGAGGAAGGTTTGTTGCTGCGTATGTATACGGAGACGTTCCACCTGTTACAGCCGGTAATGTTTGCGGTAAGTAAGAAGAACCAACAATACCGTTAGGTAAAGTTTTTGTCGGTAAAATTAAAGTACCATTTACTTTAATTGGATAAGTGTTACTTGCTGTTTTACCCTGGCTATCAGTAACT
>NZ_JADCNK010000058.1:0-415 GCF_014947265.1 Pedobacter sp. MR2016-19 | reverse complement strand
GTACCAGTTATAAGTTACACCAGCCTGTAGGTTACTCACTGTTAAAGTAGCAGTGCTTCCGGTACATACGGTAGCTGAAGCCACAAGCGGTGCATTTACAGTTACGGTTATGGCATAAGTCGTTGTTGCTTTATTATTGTTAGCATCTGTAGCGGTTAAAGCAACATTATAAGTACCACCTTGCGTCGGTGTTCCGGTAATTTCTCTTGTAGTAGGGTTGAAAGATAATCCAGGAGGAAGGTCTGTTACTACATATGTATACGGAGACGTTCCACCTGTTACAGCCGGTAATGTTTGCGGTAAGTAAGAAGAACCAACAATACCGTTAGGTAAAGTTTTTGTCGGTAAAGTTAAGGTACCATTTACTTTAATTGGATAAGTATTACTTGCTGTTTTACCCTGGCTATCGGTAACC
>NZ_JADCNK010000057.1:0-425 GCF_014947265.1 Pedobacter sp. MR2016-19 | reverse complement strand
TGTTACCGTATAAGAAGCAGTAAATGTATTTAAGTCGGCAGCACCAGGAAGTAAAGTTACCGGACCACCGGTTACTGTTACTTTAGGGTCAGTCACCACAATATTACTTACAGTAACGTTTCCAGTGTTTTCAACTTTGAAAGTATAGCTGATCTTGTCGCCAAGGTTTACTTTACCGTCGCCATTGGTATCTGCATACGTTCCGGTTTTAGTTAATTTAATAACCGGGGTTTGTGGAAGCGGTGTGATTGTACAATCCGGACAGGCAGGATCAACAGGAGGTGTACCAGGACCTGAAGGGTTACCGCTTTCAGACTGATCGGTAACATTGTTTCCTTTAGGATCTTTACCCGTTGCTGTTGCAATGTTGTAAACAGCGCCTTTATCAATATCGGCCTGTGTTACAGTATAAGAAGCAGTGAAGC
>NZ_JADCNK010000056.1:0-466 GCF_014947265.1 Pedobacter sp. MR2016-19 | reverse complement strand
CCCTTAACTTTTCTTAACGCCTTAATGGTGAGAAAATTTTATAGCTCACTTTACCATTAAGTGATTAAGGATATTAAGAACCAGAACCTTTGCCTTAATTCTTTTTAATGCTTTAAAAGTTTGAAATAACACTTCAAAGCGCCTTTTAACGAAGAAAACCCTTCAACATTTCTGTTGAGAGGTTTCTTTTTAAGATCTGGCACCGACCTACTCTCCCACGTGTTACCGCAGTACCATCGGCTCTGGTGGGCTTAACTGCTCTGTTCGGAATGGGAAGAGGTGGACACCACCGATATAGGCACCTGAATATTTTTATTTAAGACTAAAGAAGAAAGCTTAAAGAATAAAGCGTAATCCACCTTTGGTCTTTGCTCTTTCAGCTTTTAGCCTTTTAGTATTTCAATTTCGCTGGCCTTAAAACACAAGGCCTTGTATATAACAAGAAAACCCTTCAACATTTCTGCTG
>NZ_JADCNK010000055.1:0-523 GCF_014947265.1 Pedobacter sp. MR2016-19 | reverse complement strand
GTTGGTATCTGCATACGTTCCGGTTTTAGTTAATTTAATAACCGGAGTTTGTGGAAGTGGAGTGATTGTGCAATCCGGACAGGCAGGATCAACAGGAGGCGTACCAGGACCTGAAGGGTTACCGCTTTCAGACTGATCGGTAACGTTGTTTCCTTTAGGATCTTTACCAGTTGCTGTTGCAATGTTGTACACTGCGCCTTTATCAATATCGGCCTGTGTTACCGTATAAGAAGCAGTAAATGTATTTAAGTCGGCAGCACCAGGAAGTAAAGTTACCGGACCACCGGTTACGGTTACTTTAGGGTCAGTAATAATGATGTCACTTACCGTAACGTTTCCAGTGTTTTCAACTTTGAAAGTATAGCTGATCTTGTCGCCAAGGTTTACCTTGCCGTCGCCATTGGTATCTGCGTATGTTCCGGTTTTAGTTAATTTAATAACCGGAGTTTGTGGAAGTGGGGTAACCGTACAATCCGGACAGGCAGGATCAACAGGAGGCGTACCAGGACCTGAAGGGTTACCG
>NZ_JADCNK010000054.1:0-660 GCF_014947265.1 Pedobacter sp. MR2016-19 | reverse complement strand
GTACCGGTAACGGTTACTGATGCTGATGGAAAAACAGCAACCAATAACTATACAATTGTAGTAGTTGATCCTTTATTGTTACCGGCAGCAACTTTACCTGATGGTTTAACCGGAACTGTTTATCCAACACAGACTATCCCAGCTGCAACTGGTGGAACAGGGCCGTACACTTATACTGCAACAGGTATTCCTCCTGGCTTAAGTTTTAATCCAGCAACAAGAGAAATTACCGGAACACCGACCCAACCTGGAATATATACGATACCGGTTACGGTTGTTGATGCAAACGGTAATACCATTATTTCTAATTACACCGTAAAAATTACTGATCCTTTATTGTTACCTACAGCAACCTTAGCTGACGGCACTACAGGAACGGTTTATACTACACAGATTATTCCAGGTGCAACCGGAGGAACTACGCCTTATACTTATTCGGCAACAGGTGTTCCTCCAGGTTTAACTTTTAATCCATCAACCAGAGCCATTACCGGTACACCAACAATACCAGGAACGTATAGCATATCCGTTACGGTTACAGATGCTGATGGAAAAACGGTAACTACAAATTATAGCATTATTGTAAATAGCCCATTGGTATTACCAGCTGCAACTTTGCCAGATGGAACAGAGGGCGTTGCGTATGCTACGCAAGTTCTC
>NZ_JADCNK010000053.1:0-778 GCF_014947265.1 Pedobacter sp. MR2016-19 | reverse complement strand
ATATAATCGTATCTTCTTTTATCCGTGTTTTTTTCAATCGTGTCCTGTGCGGTAATCCCCAGTAAAGCAACGAGATTCATCATGAAAATATGGGCCTCAAATTCCTGGTTTATGCCTTCTGGCTTACGGCTACCAAACTGCTCGAGTTTCATTTTGGGCTTGAGCTTTTTAAACCCCTCTTCAATTCCCCACCTGAGAGTATAAAGCTGGTTAATATCTGCTAAGCTGATATTCTTAGGCTCAAGTGAGGATATCAATAGTTCTATCTCACCTGTTGTTAGTTTGATTTTCGAAACTCTTACTTTTATGGGTTCGCAATCTTGCCCATGCTCGGCACAGGTCCTTTTTTCCCTTAAACTTGGTTGCCACTCCGTAATAAAATCCTCAGATGGATTATTCATTACCTGTTTGGCAAAGGTAGAATTCGATGAGCTAACCCTGATACAAAAGTCACTTTTCTGTTCGATAAGCCTCTTGAATATATTGAAGTAACCAAATCCCCTGTCTAAGATAAAAATAGCCTTATCGACCGCCAGGTTGTTTAGGCAATCCTTGAAAAGAGTTCTCTCTGAGTTCTTCATCTCGCTTATCCGACTCGCCAATACTGTCTTTGTGTTGATGTCAAAAAGCATAAACAATTGGGCAAGACAACTTTTGGCACCATTTTCATTTTCAGAATAAACGCCAAAGTGTTTTTTTATACCCGGTGATGCAGGCAGCGAGACCGTTGAGCCATCGCCGGCGATCAACTGAAAGCCTTTCCAACGTCTAACATAGT
>NZ_JADCNK010000052.1:0-1318 GCF_014947265.1 Pedobacter sp. MR2016-19 | reverse complement strand
ATCACCTGTTACCAGTGCAGGTGCAAAGGCATAAGTCAGTGCAGGATCGGCATCGCCATAAGTTTTGCTTTTTGCTGCGGCCGTTACTGTAATGACTCTTTGCGCAACAGTACTGGTTGGTATAGTGATAACTGGACTATTAGTGCCCGTACTGGTTAATGTTATATTCCCTGTAATATTTGTATTAGCAGCTGCAGTTGCTGTTAATCTTACATAAACCGTACCCGATACCGTACCCGAAGTACCGATGATAGCAGAAGTACCAAAATTTGTACCATCAGCACTAACTTCAAAATTAGCTGTTGATGATGGAGTGGCCGTAATACCGGCAGTTAAACCTGTACCCGATACGGTTACACTGGTTGATGTTGATGCTGTTCCATAGTTTGTGCTTAACGCTGATGGAAAAGTTCCGGCTGAAGCAGTAATTTGAGATGCCTGCGTATAGGCAATTGAAAACTGACTTGCAGCTGTGTTACCATTGCCTGCTGCATCTATTGCTACGTTAGCTGGGATACTAATAGTTACTGCACCATTGGCCGTTGGCGTGGCATTAAAAGTATAAGTTGTTCCACTTCCTGAAAAACCACTGATGGTGGCATTTCCTGGTGTAATATCTCCTGCTACAAAACCGGTTACGGTCTCCGAAAAAGTAACTGTAAATGGAATTGGCGAAGTGCTTGTTGATCCGCCGGTAGCACCTGCAGTACTCGTAATCACAACGGATGGACGCTGCGTGTCAACCGTAAAAGTATTGGTTGTACTGTTTGCGCTCACTGCATTACCAGTCACCTGTGCAGTTGCATAAACCGTATGCGAACCTTGTGCCAGCGCTGCCGGCTGCACGAGTGACCAGTTTCCACCAGTTGCTGTTGTGAAACCTAAAGATGCTCCATCTACATATACCGTAACGGTTGCATCTGCTGTTGCAGTTCCTGTATAGGTTGGGGCGGTCGTAGTGATTAAACTGCCATTGGAAGGGCTGGCTACTACCGGTGTTGCGGTGACGGCCTGTCCATAGGTAATGGAAAACTGACTGGCAGCTGTGTTACCATTGCCTGCTGCATCCAGTGCTACGTTAGCTGCAATGCTAATAGTCACCGCACCATTTGCTGTTGGCGTGGCATTAAAAGTATAAGTAGTTCCACTTCCTGAAAAACCACTGATGGTGGCATTTCCTGGTGTAATATCTCCTGCTACAAATCCTGTTACGGTCTCCGAAAAAGTAACTGTAACTGGAATTGGCGAAGTGCTGGTTGATCCGCCGGATGCACCTGCAGTACTCGTAATCACAACGGATGGACGCTGCGAGTCAACC
>NZ_JADCNK010000051.1:0-1360 GCF_014947265.1 Pedobacter sp. MR2016-19 | reverse complement strand
ATAGCTCCTATGTTTACAATGTTTAATTTAGTAAACATAAAGTGAAAAGGATTGAGAGTAGACCGATGGCTAAATAACTCATGAAGTATATTGACCGATAGATACTACCTCTTTCCTTTTTATCTCTTAGAGTTTGAACAGAATGTAAGGAATTATGCATGTCATAATATCCAGGATATCCAACCAGGAGAAAAAACGAAGGGAGGTTCATCACTTTATAATTAAACTTAAAATGATGAAAAAATTATTAAAGGAAGTATTGGGTGTAGATGTTGCACAAAAGGAACTCGTAGTTACTGTTGGCAGAATGTTCGATGATTTGAGTATTGATCTTTATGCCCATAAAGTTTTCAAAAACAATGAGGCTGGTTTTGTGGCTTTATTAGGTTGGATGAAAAAACTTACAAGTAATGAACTTAAAGTTCGTTTTGTAATGGAAGCTACTGGTATCTATCATCAAAAATTTGCCTTTTACCTCTATGATCATGGTCGTGAAGTAACTATTGTTTTACCAAATAAAATCAGCAATTACATTCGAACACTTGAAAACAAAACCATAACAGATAAAAGCTGTTCTGAGGCGATTGCACAGTTTGGACTGGAAAGAAATCTTGATCAATGGCACAGGCCTAAGAAAATCTTTCATATGCTTCAACAACTTACAAGAGAGCGTGACCAGGTTGTAAGTGAACGGGTTATTGTAAAGAACCAGATCCATGCTGAAAAGTCTGAAGTGGAACCGAATGAACGCAGCCTGCAACGACTTAATGAAAGGATCCATCTGTTGAATAAGCAAGAAAAAGAAATAAAAGCTGATTTGGAGATGATTGTTAATGGTGATGCTAATCTAAGTACAGAAATAAAACGTATCTGTAGTATAACAGGAATTGGGAAACTTACCGCCATAATTATTTTGGCTGAAACAAATGGGTTTGAGCTGATCAGAAATAAAAAGCAACTTACAAGTTATGCTGGTTTGGACGTGAAAGAAAAACAATCAGGAACATCAGTAAAAGGAAAACCAAAAATATCTAAAAAGGGAAATAGGCATCTTAGAAAGGCAATGTATTTACCTGCTTTGGTAGCCGTTAAACATGATAAAAACTTTGGAGAAATCTATTTTAGATTAGTTTCAAAACATGGAATTAAAATGAAAGCACTTGTAGCAATTCAAAGAAAGCTATTAGAAATGGTATATGTGATTTATAAAAGCAAACAGGAATATCAAAAAGAATACTCAGTTTTAAAAGAAAGTAGCGCACTAAACCTAAAGGATCAGCACGCTACACTGGCTAGTTCTTGACTGCCTATGAAACAAAAATAAAATATTTTATTTGGAAATTAACACAGAATCTATCGG
>NZ_JADCNK010000050.1:0-1380 GCF_014947265.1 Pedobacter sp. MR2016-19 | reverse complement strand
TGGACTGCCCCCTAAAAGTTGGACAAACTTATTAATTATTTAAGACTTGTGTCCGGTATTCAACTGGACTCATTCCATTTAAGTTCAATCTTATCCTTTTATTGTTATAATAACTAATATACTCATCAACATCACCCTTCAGCTCCTCCACTGATAGGTATTTTTTACGGTAGAACATTTCAGACTTTAGCGTACCAAAAAAGTTCTCCATTACAGCATTATCCAAGCAATTGCCCTTTCTCGACATGCTCTGTAGAATTCCATTCTTGAGCAGGACATCCTGGTAACCCTTCATCTTATATTGCCATCCCTGGTCGGAATGCAGTATGGGTTTGGCATTACCTGGCTTTTTTTTCAATGCCTGGTCCAGCATATCAGTAACCTGCCCGAAGTCCGGCCTTAGGGATTGCGAATAACTTATAATCTCTCCATTGAACAGATCAATTATGGTAGAGAGATACAGCTTCTTACCGGTTACATTGAATTCTGTGACATCGGTCGCCCATTTTTCAAATGGCCTGTCAACATTAAACTCCCTGTTGAGTATATTGGGGACTGTTTTGCCCTCTTCTGCTTTATACGACTTGTATCTCTTAAGCCTGACGGTACTTTTCAGTCCCATTTCTCCAGTAAGCCTCAATACTGTCTTATGGTTGATGGTGTGCCCTTCCTTTTTTAGCTGTAGCAGCATCCGCCTATAGCCATATCTGCCTTTATGCTGCTTGTAGAGCGCAGTGAGGCGGCCCCTAACCACTCCGTACTTGTCAGCCGTGCCATTGCATTTCATATAGTAATAAAATGAGCTCCGCGCCATATCGGCCACCTCTAAAAGCACTGACAGGTCAAACATATTCCTTAATCCGTGAATGATCAGCGCTTTTTGTTTTTCTTTGATTCTTCTTTCTGGATTAAGGCCCGTAACTTTTTTAAAAACGCGACCTCCGCACGTAAACGATTGTTTTCTTCCAGGACCTGTTCATGATCTGTCAGGATGGAAGGTGCTTTTTTCGGAATCTTTGGCTTCATCAGACGATGTTTTCCCCTTGTTGTTTCAGACAGCCCCTCGGCTCCAGAAGATTCGTATATCCTTAACCAATTCGACAGGACACTATTACATCTGATGTTAAATTGAAGGCATGCCTCCCTCAAAGATACCTTATTGGAAATAAAATAACGGATAACCTCAAGTTTGTTTTCCAATGAATAGACTGTCGACTGGGGTATTAGTCCGGCCTCGCCAAAACGTTTATAGAACTGTACCCACTGATAGACCATACGCCGTTCGATACCATTTTCCCTTGAAATTGAATCCAAAGGTTTCTCTCTACTTAAGACCTTACCGATGATAGCCAGTTTAAATTCCAGGCTATACTTAATTTT
>NZ_JADCNK010000049.1:0-1579 GCF_014947265.1 Pedobacter sp. MR2016-19 | reverse complement strand
CTGTCCTCTCCTAAAAAAACTTGACACATTTTGGCTTAAAAAAACTCAAAATGAATCAAGAGAAAAAAAGCAATGGATTTAGTATTTTAGTTTCCGATTCTTTCGACCGTACGGATGACCACAATGCCTATGAAGTTTCCTTCAGGCGATGGCTGGTATCTCAGTTGGAAGCAAGGGAAATGACAGTTAGCGAAGCGATCAGGAAGTTTAACATCAATCCCTCAAGTGGACCAGAACTGATAAGAACCTGGCGCAAGAAGTATTCGGACGATATTATTCCAGAACCCATAGAAATGACCCAACAGGAAAGACAGGATCTGATTGCATTGCAGAAGCAGATAAAAGCGATGGAAAAGCAGCTTGAGGATGCCAGGATGCACAATATTGCCCTCAATACACTAATAGATGTAGCTGAGGAAAAACTCAAGATCAATATCAGAAAAAAGCCTGGTGCCAAACAGTAACACTATTGATGCAGCTTTACGGTAGCTTTAGCATAAGCTACTACTGCAGACTGTTTGGCAAGAGCCGTCAGGCCTGGTATGAACAAAAAGCACAGCCGGCAATGCATATGCGCGATGCACTGGTCGTCAGATTGGTTACAGAGATCAGGGAACAGCTTCCATACTGCGGGGTCGACAAACTCTACCACATGCTGAAGGAAGATTTTACAGCCCATGGAATAAAACTGGGAAGGGATGGCCTTTATAGGCTTATGGGCAGTTATGGGATGCTCATCAGGCACCGTAGGAGAAAGCCCTACTGCACCATGTCCAATCATCATTACAGAAAATACCCAAACCTGATCCGTGAAAAGGTGATCAATAACCCAGGGGTATTATGGGTAAGCGATATCACCTATATCCGGCAAGCTTCCGGTTTCAGCTACCTAAGCATTGTTACCGATGCCTATAGCCGAAAGATCGTAGGTTACAAACTTCACCCGACCCTGCATAGTGAAGGGGCCATTGATGCACTGTTGATGGCAGCCAAGGACCTGAAAAGAACTTCAGGGCTTATCCATCACAGTGACAGGGGTATACAGTACTGTTGCAATGAATATGTCCGGGTTATAGACTATTTACATATACAGCTATCAATGACCGAAAGTGGGGATCCATATGAAAATGCCATTGCAGAAAGGATTAACGGGATACTGAAGTATGAACATGGGCTTAAAGAAACCTTTCCCTCTTTTGAAAAGGCAAAATCAGCCGTAGATGATGCCGTAACCAAATATAACAGCATCAGGATACATGACAGCTGTGGCAGGCTCACCCCTATAATGGCGCACGAAAGAAATGGAACACTTAAGAAATACTGGAGGAAAAAGAATTACAAAACCAGTAATAAGGAAAACAAACCCGTTGTTGTTCCGTAATTGGGATAAGAGGAAAAGAAATCCAAGGAATAAGGAAAACAGCAGGATATAAACCAGGAATAACCCCAAACAAAATAACCCTTAGAACTAATAAAAATTAAAAGTTATATTGCATTAGTAAATCAAGTAAATTGGTGTAAAAAGCCTTAGTAATTATTCACCAAAACTGTCAAGCTTTTTTAGGAAGGGTCAAACTGC
>NZ_JADCNK010000048.1:0-1830 GCF_014947265.1 Pedobacter sp. MR2016-19 | reverse complement strand
GGTGAAAGTTCCGGATTGCGTAGGTGTTCCGGTAATTTCTCTTGTTGCCGGGTTAAAAGTCAAACCCGGAGGAAGACCCGTTGCAGCATAAGTATAAGGTGTTGAACCACCTGTTGCTGATGGAATAGTTTGGGTAGGATAAACTGTACCAGTAGTTCCATTGGCTAAAGTGGCAGCCGGTAAAACCAACGGATCGGTTACTTTAAGCGTATAGTTAGCTGTAATCGTATTGCCATTAGCATCCGTTACTGTTACCGGAATAGTAAAGGTTCCGACCTGAGTTGGCGTACCTGTAATTTCTCTTGTTGCCGGGTTAAAGGTTAATCCCGGAGGAAGCGCAGTAGCCGTATATGAATACGGACCAGTTCCGCCTGTTGCAGCTGGAATTCCGTTAGTAGTATACGGTATGCCTGTTACACCGTTAGGCAATGCTCCAGGAGCTAAAGCTAAGGCTGGCGTTACATTTAAAGTGAATGCTGCAGTTGTACTACAAGCTTTTGTATCAGTTACTACAACATCAAAGGTTGGGTTACCTGTTGCAGTTGGCGTTCCAATTACCAGGCCACTTGATGATAAAGTTAAACCAGCTGGTAAGGTACTACCCGAAGCCAAAGCATAAGTATAGCCCGGCGTACCGCCTGTTGCTACAGGAAGCTGTTTACTATAAGGCGAGGCAATTGTTGCATTGGTTAATGTTGTACCTGCAAATACAATTGCCGGATTAACATTAATAACCACCGGAACCCTTGTTGTATTTGAACAAGTTCCTTTAGTTACCTGAACATAATAGGTAGTGGTAGCTGTTAAAGCCGGAGTAGTGAAGTTTACTCCTGTACCCACTTGGTTGCCACCTGTCGGCGCATCGAACCAGGTTAAGGTTGTACCACCATTTGCAGTTGCACTTAATGTTGCAGTGCTACCTGAACAGATCGATTGTGCACCCGCTATAAATGTTGGGTTTGGATAAACTACCGTTGCGCCATAAATATCTAAGCTGGTTAAAGCGGAAACCAGTGCACCAAAGCTTACCTGTACCCTATCGTAAGCACCACCCGCTAAAACAGTTGCCGCAAAACGATTACCTGATAATAGTTGAAGACTTAATAATGCACCGCCTAATTGAACTGTTTTTACAACCGTAGTACCATTTAATACCGTAATGGTTACATTATTTAAAAGACCAACATCGGTTAAACCAGTTGGTAAAGCCAGGTCTAAACGGATGCTATCTGTAGCAACACCTGTGGATGGGAAGATTAATTGTTGATAACCTGTTGCTGTAACGCCTACAGCAAGAGAAATCCTGGTGAAGTTGTTTGTATTAGCATCAGTAGAGTTACCTGCGCCATTTATAGCGCATAATAAACAGATCCCATTAATACCGGTATTCTGATTGTTTGCGGCATTGCAAGCTGTTGCGCCACCGCCGTTAATTACAGTTACAGTTACCGGAACGCGGCTTGCACTTTTACAGCCATTGCTGCTTGTGGTTTCTATATAATAAGTTTTGGTTGCAGATAAGGCTGGCGTAGTGAACGAAGTGCCTGTTCCAACCTGCGTTCCCGCTGATGGAGCATCAAACCAGGCAATGGTATTTCCAGCATCAGCAATAGCGGTTAAAGTTGTAGTTTGTCCCGAGTTGATTACCTGGTTATTAGTCGTAACTGTGGCTAAAGTTGCCGGTGGGTTAACTGAAACCGTAACCGATGTTCTCGAACTGATTGCTGTTCCGGAAACGGCTTCTACATAAAATACAGTTGCTGAACTTACTGCAGGCGTTACAAAAGTACCGTTATTGCCAGTTACTAACGGCGTACTTCCTGTTGAGGC
>NZ_JADCNK010000047.1:0-1897 GCF_014947265.1 Pedobacter sp. MR2016-19 | reverse complement strand
TGGGGTAAAACGGACAGCAGGACGGAACCCAACCTAGTGGTTACTGCTGTTGCGCTTCAAAAACAGATAAATAGCTATGTAGTGAATGAATTAAGAATTTAGGGAATTATTCCAGCAGATTACGCAGATCGTCGCTGATTTTACATCCTATTTTCCATTTTACATCCCAGGTTAAATAGCCCTGATGGAAGTGAGTACGGAGCCAATTCTTCATTGGCGGAGTAAAACGGACTGCAGGAGGGAACCAAATCTAATGGTTACTGCTGGTGCGCTGCAAATAAGTTCAAAAGAGTTGCTTTTTATCCTTGAGAGCTTACATCGGGTCGGATCCGAATTATCCAAACTGAGGCCAAAAAATGCTCATAATTTTAATAATTATAGATCTATCTAATTTTAAGTTTTAACAATTACAAATTCTTTAGTTTTTTTCGAACAGTTTTAGCTTGTTACTGTTATAAAACCGTGTAATAAATATTACTAACCTTTAACAGAACATAATTGGGATAATTTCATATGTATCGGTTAAAAGATTTGGTGTGTGATCATCTAAATCTAAAAAGGAATTGATATTTTGCAACATTAATAAATTTAGATATGGCTTCGGGTTTTTTTGCAATTTTGGATGATATAAGTGCCTTAATGGATGACGTTGCTGTAACAGCAAAGGTAGCGGCAAAGAAAACGGCTGGTATTTTAGGAGATGATTTAGCCGTAAATGCAGAAAAATCTACAGGTTTTCTTTCTTCCAGAGAGTTGCCGGTGCTATGGGCAATCACCAAGGGATCTTTGGTAAATAAACTAATTATTGTTCCAATTGCCTTGCTGCTCAATGTTTTTTTTCCGATTGCAATTAAAGTAATTCTGATATTGGGTGGCTTATATTTGGCGTATGAAGGGGTAGAAAAAGTTGTTGAATATTTTTTCCATCGTACTAAGCCATCACATGTTGAAGCTAAAGAAGTGATTGAAGAAGGTGATGCAGCAGAAAAGACAAAAATTAGGTCTGCTATTACCACTGATTTTATACTGTCGATAGAAATTGTCATTATAGCACTGGGGAGTGTTTTGGATGAAAAGCTCGCCATTCAGATTATGACCGTTTCGGTGATAGCATTATTGGCCACAATTGGTGTTTACGGAATCGTTGCGCTTATTGTCAGAATGGATGATGCCGGGTACCGTTTGGTGAAAGCCTCCGGCGATAAAGGTATTTTTTCAGTAATCGGAAAAACGCTTGTTAAATCGCTGCCCGTTATCATCAAAATTTTAAGTATTGTAGGAACGGTTGCACTGATATTGGTATCGGGAGGAATCTTTGCACATAATATTGATTTTCTTCATCATATTTTTCCTTCTTTTCCATCAATACTTAGAGAATTCGCTTTTGGATTAATAGTTGGACTGGCTTCGGTTCTTGTTGTAATTGTAGTTAAAAAGATTTTGGTTATTATCAAACATAAGTAAGTCGGAAAGTTAATCCATTCACAAGTATCCGTTTAATATTTCAAAATCAGTCTTCCTACGATTAAACAGGCATATAGCTACTATTTGTCAAATCCTATTTTTGTTTATCATTAAGTTTTCATTGCTGTCTGACAGGTTTAATTTTGCCGTTTTTATTAGTCGCGTGTAAGCGCCGAAAGTTTTTTTCCTGCGATACTATTTATTGATCTTTTTTAGCAAAGCCGTTGTTGTGCTACTATCTAGGTATGTTCCCGCCATACGCTATAGTCCCGATGAAGAATCGGGAGCTGGCGCTGCTGTCGGGTTTAGATGGCCAGTTACTTGCAAAGTTTTAAACGGTTGGGCGTAGAGAAACCTTGGATTCAGACTAGTCGAGATCGCGCTAAACATGTTTCCTTTTAAAAAGTTTTGTCTGGGTCGAATTTTTTTCTTG
>NZ_JADCNK010000046.1:0-3044 GCF_014947265.1 Pedobacter sp. MR2016-19 | reverse complement strand
TTCCTCGCTTACGGGCTTTCCATTACATTCGGGTTTAGGAACAAAGGTTTGTGCACTATGCAACCCTAAAAATGAAATACTGTTTAGGCCATTTAGCCCCGGGTGCAGCGATACCCTGCAGCAAGGAGGCACGACGAAGCGAAGCGTAAAGCGAAACACGGGAACAAAGTACCCTATTACTACTACAATTGCGCTCCAATAATAAAGATCAATTCACTTAAAAATGAATCTGTAACGGACCTGAGTGCCAGATGGAAACATCCGACACCCCCGGGATTGTGCTGTCAGATGTTACCATCTGACTGACCGTACCTCATTTCCATGAATTACTATTTTCGATGTATGAGTGTCGGATGGTAACATCCAACACCACGGATAAAATTAAAATAAAACAGGTACAGTAGCTTTTATTTGCACAACTCTACCCTACCTCAACTCCTTCCCGAAAAATTATTTTAAAATATTCGAAATAAAATTCTCCGGAATATTAAAAATATGTTACGTTTGTATTAAATACTACTAATTCTATAGAATATGTATAATAAAACAAAATTGTTTTATTTCACTTCAGTACCGAACCACTCGCCAATGCGAATGTGCTGTTGCTGCGCATAATACTTTCCCCAATTATCTTTTTTCCTAAATCTTTTAATTTTTTACACATGGCCACATCGTATCCAACCTTTACCTTATCTGAACAATTAACAAAAGAACAGCTTGATTTTTTTAACATACATGGGTTTATCCATTTCAAAAATTTCATTAAGCCCGAAACGGTTTCATCGATTATTGATGCTTCTAAACAAGTAGAACAAAAATGGATACAGGAAGATGTTAAAAAAATAAACGGCGTGCCAATTAAATACGGAAAAGATCTTGATGGTTCAGCAATTGTACAGCGTTTTGCTTTTATTAACCAACAGCATCAAACCTTAAGCGGACTGTTATTAGACCCACGCTTTAATGCCCTGCTGCAATTGGCAGGTGATGGTGCACGCCTGGGTACAGAAGAAAAAGACGGCATGGTATTTAACCATTACATTAATGGACCTGAAAGCAAATTCAGCAAAATGGGCTGGCACACGGATGGTTTAAGGGATATTTTTTATGGTGCTAAACTAAACCCAATGCTCAATGTAGGCATTCACCTGAGTACCTTAAAACCTGAAAATGGTGGATTAAAAATAATTCCTGGCACACACAAACAAAGTATTTACCAGATGCTTTTCCGCAAAAAATATTTCCTGGATAATAAACCAGATGCTGAAGAAGTATCGATATTACCCGAAGCAGGAGATTTAACGATCCACGATGGCAGGTTATGGCACAGGGTAGCAGAATCGGCCATACGTGGCGAAGAAAGCAGAAGACGCGTAATTTACGTACCCATCATCGCAGGTAAGTATGCCCCAAAAAATGAGAATAGTCCAACAGTATTTTACCAGCGCTTCGCCGGAATTGTAAAATAAATTTATGTTATTTGCCCTATTGTTTACTTACCTGGTCAGATCGGGGAAGCTAAAAAGAATAACTGATTATTCTAAAGGTATTCCAAAGAAGATCAGTTTAAAATTTTACCGACCGGAAACGGCCATTCTATTTGGCGTAATTTTGGTTGGCACTTAAATTGGAGGCTATTATTAAACTAAAAAAAGACCATTTAGATGGCAAAAGGGTATTTGCAGACCGAGAGAGGACAAATATTTTAAGAAAAGGCGAACAAGCACTGATCTTATTTTTGCTTCAAAGGGTTCCTAAGTGGATCACGCCCAATATGATGACAGGGATTGGCATGATTGGATCGCTGATTGTGTTTTTAAGCTTTATTTTGGCTGGTTTTTATGCAAAAAGTTATTTGCTGGTCGGAATTTTAGGTTTTATGATCAACTGGCTTGGCGATTCGCTTGATGGCCGGTTGGCGTACTTTCGCAACATCCCCCGTAAGTGGTATGGCTTTGCACTTGATATTGTAATGGATTGGCTAAGCATTATCCTGATCGGTTTGGGCTATTATTATTACGCCGATGGTGGCACACAGATTTTCGCATTTCTTTTTGTGGTATTATACGGTTGGTCTATGATTATTTCCCAACTGCGCTATAAAATTACCGGCTTTTACCAAATCGATTCCGGCTATTTAGGTCCGACGGAATTACGCGTAATTATTTCGTTTATCCTAATTGCCGAAACCTTATTCACTGGTGCCATTACTTATTTCGCAATTGCTATGGTGTTGCTATTATTGGTTATCAATATTATCGATACGTTTAAACTTTTGAAAGCGGGCGACGCTAAAGACAAGGAGGAGAAAATATAATGACCTGGGCGTCTGTTAAACTTTTTCTCAAAGCGCAGGTATCGGCTTTTTCTGGTGGTGTTACCGATTATGGATTAATGATACTACTAACCGAATGGCTGCATATCCACTTTACCATTTCTATTTTAATCTCAGGCACGCTTGGTGGGATGGTTAACTTTTGTATTAACCGTTTTTGGGCTTTTAAGAGTAACGATGGCTATTGCAGTTCTACAAGCGGACAGCTAATCAGATTTTTTACCGTGGTTTTGGGAAGTATCTCATTAAAATCAGCAGGCACCTATTTATTGCACAGTAGCCTCAATTTAGATTATAAAATCGGCAGACTTTTGATTGATAGTATAGTTTCTTACGGTTTTAATTATCCCTTAATGAAATATTGGGTATTTAAAATCAATAAATTGAGCAATTCTGAAGTTGATGAAGAAGATTATTTTGAAAGAATTAGCGAAGAACAAAGGGCTTAATGCCCCTACTTACACGCTTTTTGCAACAAATCCGTTTAACCAATCAAACGTTTGCGCTTTGTTTTTGTTTGTTGAATAAAGCTATTCTTAGGGATAATTTAGGTTAAAATCAATGTGAATTATATAAGAATCTAAGGAAATAATGGTTTTCGAAATGTTGTCATTGCGAAGCCAATTCTTCATTGGATGAAGCAATCTTTATAGCAAGAATATAAGTATGAGAGATTGCTTCGTCGTGCCTTCTTATAATGACGTTTATG
>NZ_JADCNK010000045.1:0-3423 GCF_014947265.1 Pedobacter sp. MR2016-19 | reverse complement strand
AGAATCAGGGGTCTCTTAGCAGTAGGAAAGATGCTGAAATAAATTCAGCATGACGATCGACCTTGACAACTACGCTAAAAACGAATGAAATTTAACAGAGTTGTGTCCGCACGGTAGGTCTGCGCGAGAACGACATTTGTTGGGGGTTACAAATAAAAATATGTTTATCGGCGATAAAATTACCTTTCTCATGCATCCTCTTTATAAACAAGAAAATCTACATCATTTTATATTTAAATACATATTTTCGGCTCATTATCAGTAATTTAACCATCAACATACTTACATGTAAAATTTTTAATAGTTTATATTAAGCAATAACTATTAAAAACATATGCAATTGATTATCTGAAAAAGCCCCGTAAATTTTATTTCACGGGGCTCAGACAGTAGATGAATTGATATTATCTTTGAAATGTGATTTCAGTTGAGTGATCTTTTGCAAGTAGAAATTCGTATCCTCCCCTTTTCTTAATGCCATTGCCTTTTATGGAATAAACACCAACTCCATTAACTTTTGCCGGTTGCGACAACCTCAACAAGGCATTAGGTAAGTATTCGTTAGCCTTAGCTAGCTTTAAGCGAATTTCACCATTTACTGTATTATAATTTACATCATCAATGGTCCCAGCATCAAGACTAATCCAGAGCCCGGCAGGCGCAATATAAACCGACGATTTTGCTGCCGTGGTTAATTTAACATTGATAATGTTCCCCTTTTTATTCAAATTACCACCAAAAGCTAACCAGCCAAATTCAGGATGCTGTAAAATATATGATGATGTATTAACCGCGTAGCCAAAAAAGCCAGATCCATAATCGCCGGTAATGCCGTCATTTTTCAAAGTTGATGGATAAGCATGAAAAGCTGCAGGCGCAAAACCTTCCTGGGTGATATTGGAGATCGAACCCAATAACCCACCGTAACCGGCACGTAAAAGATAGAAATCGCCGGGATTCTTGCGATAATCCATTAACACAGGAATGGCATTGAGCGCAGAACCATAATGATGGATCATCCGTTCGATACGCGAGAGTTTACCTCCATAAAGGAAATCCCAATATCTTCGGGCGTTACCGTTGTAAGCCCAATGCGGTACTACCGGCATATATGCAAGTATCGCATCGAGCGTTACATTCGCTTTATCCTGATAACCAAAATAGTTCGACCACACATAAACTTCTTCTTGACCTGTAGAATCCCAAGGCATCTCACTACCAAATGGATATTGTAAAGAACGCCAGTGGTTGGCCCGCTTCTTCATTTCATTTTCTAATCTGGCTGCTTCGTCTGTTAGTCCTTCGTTTTTAAGGTCGTTTAAGATGAGGTAAAAGACTGTACCTTCCATCTGGCCGAACTGTGCATAATAAGGAGCAATATTAACCATAGCCATACCTGTTTCAGCAGCATCTATAAGGTGTTGTTTCCAGCTCTGCTCCTCTACAAGCCCGCTATAATTACGCGCCAACCGGTACATTACCCAATGGGCTGCTGCTACATGTGGGTAGTTATAAGACCGGCCCAGATTATCAGCTTCTTTTTTCGGCCATGCAGACCATATTTTAAAATTGATCTTTGCATCATAAGTATCCTTAGGCAGCGAATCTGGTGCATAATAAAACAAACTCTTTTTTACCCCATATTTCTGAGGACCGCTTTTAAGTTGTATTCTACCAAACATTACACTATCTACAAATTGCTTCAGTTTATCAACCTCTTCTTTTTTAGGTTGCACCAACTGCTTCATCATTGCACCTAACCACGATCCTGCCCCACCTTCGTCGCTTAAGCCCGCTATCCACGCACGGTTATCCTGAATTACCTGCTGCTGTTTTTCATTGTCATAGGTAATAACAGAAGGATTTCTTTTAAAAACAGGATCGGGTTGGTTAAACCACTGTTTGGTTGTTAAAAAATTGCCGTAACTGGCTATTACTTCGCTTTCTGGCTGTATTACCTTATAATTTATGCTTTGTTCCAATCCATCTTCGTAAGTAATAGATAACCTTGCTCTACCCCAAATATTCCCTTTAACCGCGTAACTTTTCCAACCATTTTTGGTTGTGCCTGATGCAACTATTGTTAAGGCATTTTCAGGTTGAACCTGAAAATTTTTAATCTTTTTAGGGTAGTTGATAAACAATTTCCCTTCCACATCTTTAGGCAGTACATAACCTGGAACGGATATGGCAACAGGTCTTTTATTTTCAATCAGTTTGCTTTCTATATCTTTTGCAGTTCCTGACAGAATAAACTGAAGGGCATAACTCCGGCTTTCGCCAGGCTTTAAAAAGGTTGAAGTTGCCGTATTCCATTGCTCGGCATTTTTCCATTCGTTTTCAGCATAGGCTTTACTGTACACCATCCATTCGTAAAAGCCTTCAAAAGCAATTCCCCTTGGTGTGCGGTCGTCATTAAGCGGATTATAAGCTTCAAATGGCGTATGTCCCAATGGCGCAACCAGCAAAGAAGGCGCATGCCCACTTAATCGGGTAACCTGTAAATAACCAGCATCTTTGCCGATGTAGGGATCGTAAAATACATTCTTAGCATGAGTTTGCTCCAATGTACGGCCTTCTAAAATATTATCGAAAATCATCGGGATCCCCAGTGCACCAATTTCTACGTTTTTATCGGTTTTGTTTTTTAGCTCGAAGCGCAGTACCAGCTTTCCGTTCAACATTTCCCAGATCCTTTTAACCTGCAATGGAATATCAGCCGGAAGTGTTGCAGCAAGATCGGCAGCGGCGAGTATATTTTTACCTGTCACAATATTTTTTACAGGGCTTCGCTTTGCCGCAGTGCTATAGCTTTTCCAGGTTTCTTCACCAACATTGCGCAATTTTAAATTGATATCGCCCAAATGGTACAAACCATCAGAACTCCTCACTTTTAAACTATCGCTGGGTACAAAATCGAAATCTTTAACCATTTTAGGTTGAAGACCTGCCACAGTTTGCGATGACTTAACGAGCTTGAGATTAAATGCCCCGGCGTTGTAAGTCGAAAAACCATTTTCCAAACCCAAAGTGGATGGCTTTTTACCTAAAGCAATCCACGGCGATTGGGCCTGAATAACACCAATATTTATAAAAGTTAAAATACAGCAAAATATTGCTTTAAAAGTTATTATGGATAAGACTCTTTTCTTTTTTGGTTCGATAATCATAACGAAAAAGCAGATTTAGGAATGTAGTTAATCAAAAATAAACTTTAAAAAGTAAAGCGGGCATGGAAGTTATAAATAGCGCAAAATCGGTAAAGAATTGGTGTATTTACGGGAAGTTTGGCCCTGGGGTATTATGTGATCCCGCAGATTACGCAAAAAGCGCTGATTATCATACATGAGGAAAAACCTAGCATATGATAGCTATCAGATTTATTTCAGCATCTTTCCTACTGCTAAGAGACCCCTGATTCTA
>NZ_JADCNK010000044.1:0-3516 GCF_014947265.1 Pedobacter sp. MR2016-19 | reverse complement strand
CGTAACTCGCTGTGGGTTTTCCGCTTTATCAGGTTTATTTAACAAAAGACTGGAGTGCTTAGTTTAGAGGCAAAGTGCAATATAAACCTCGCAGCTTTCCAAAACCTGCGAGGTTTAACGAGAACTATATTTGTGCTACAAATTCCTTTATCGCGACACCTGGATTATCCGTTTTCATAAAATTCTCACCGATCAAAAAACCATTAAAACCTGCTGCTTTTAATTCCTTAATGGTTTGCGGATTACTGATGGCGCTTTCTGAGATCTTTAAAAACTCATCCGGGATTTTGTTCACCAGATCGAAAGAGGTCTGGATATCGACCGTAAAGTCGGTAAGGTTTCTATTATTTACACCAATAGCATCCAGGTTCGGGCAAATGCTTCGCTCCAACTCTTCCAGGTTATGCACTTCTAAAAGCACATTTAAGCCTAAGCCTTTGGCAAATTTTCCAAAATCATTGATTTGCTGAGGGGTTAAAATTGAAGCGATCAGCAGAATAATATCAGCACCCCAGGCTTTTGCTTCCAGAATCTGGTATTCATCAATCATAAAATCCTTTCTTAGGATAGGGATACTGTTTGCCGCCCGGGCAGCCAGAATATCATCTGTTTTACCACCAAAAAAATCTACATCCGTTAATACAGAAAGTGCAGATGCACCTGCAGCATTGTAGGCCTGTGTTACCTCTGCAACATCGGCAATTCCGTTAATTAAACCTTTTGATGGTGAGCGGCGCTTAAACTCTGCAATAATCCCCGTACGGTCTTCAGCCAATAGAAACTCCTTAAAAGAATAAGGCGGTCGGTTAAAATGCAACGAATTTTCTAAATCCTGAACAGAAATCAAAGCTTTTGCAGCAGCAATTTCTTCTTTCTTACGTAATACGATTTTATCTAATATGTTCACCCCTAAATCCCCTGAAGGGGACTTTGACTTTCCATCGTTCATGTTATTCTGCATAGATTAATTTTAATTTAATTCCAACTGGCTATTTCCAATCTGCCCTTAATTCCCCTTCAGGGGGCTAGGGGGTCGTTAACCAATTTTCCATCATCTGTTTGCCATGCTCCGTTAATACACTTTCGGGATGAAACTGTACCCCGCGTACATCAAATGTCTCATGTCTTAACGCCATGATTTCGTTTTTATGATCTCTGGCCGTAATTTTTAAACATGAAGGAAAATTATCTTTACTCACTACCCAACTGTGGTAGCGACCAACATTTATAGTTTGCGGGCATTCCCAAAATAAAGGCTCATCGCCATCTACAACGGTTATCGGTGTAGCTATTCCGTGCATGGGCCTGCCTAAGTTCAATAAAGTGCCCCCAAAAACTTCGGCAATGGCCTGTTGACCTAAACATACGCCAAAAATACTTTTAGTTGGCGCATAGGTTTTGATTACATCCAATAACAAGCCCGCCTCTTCCGGAATACCCGGACCCGGCGAAAGTAAAATTTTGTCATACTTTTCTACATCGGCCAGCTCGAATTTGTCGTTTCTCCAAACTTCGGCTTCGTAACCTACTTCGTTAATTAAATGCACAAGATTGTAGGTAAAACTGTCGTAGTTATCAATAACCAAGACCACCCCCTTGCCCCCTGAAGGGGGAGTATTATTTATATTTTTTTCCATTGAATTTTTCTCCTTATTTACATCATCCATCTCATCATCCATTTTACATCTTCACTAAATCCCCTCTGCCATCTGCAATGCTTTGCGCAATGCGGCAATTTTATTATTTACTTCCTGCATCTCATTTTCAGGGATAGAATCGGCTACAATACCAGCCCCTGCACGGTAATGCAGTTCATTATTTTTGCTCATAAACGTCCTGATCATGATGGCGTGGTTAAAATCATCATTGAAACCCATAAAACCAATGGCACCGGCATAAAAATTCCTGCCCAGTTTTTCGTTTTCATCAATCAGCTGCATGGCTTTGTATTTTGGCGCACCACTTAAAGTTCCTGCCGGATAGGTGTCGGCAACGACTTTAAAAGCACTTACATTTTCCTGCAAATGACCACTTACTTTACTCACCAGGTGGATCAGGTGCGAATAGTACTGCACTTCTTTAAAAGATTTTACTTCAACGCGGTTACAGTGTCGGCTTAAATCGTTTCTGGCCAAATCAACCAGCATTACATGTTCGGCGCTTTCTTTCGGGTCTTGCTCTAATTTTCGGGCCTGTTCCGCATCTTCAATATCGTTTCCGCTACGTTTAAAGGTTCCTGCAATGGGGAAAATATTGGCTGAATTGTTTTTGATGGTAATCTGTGCCTCCGGTGAAGAGCCGAATAATTTAAAATTACCGTAATCAAAGTAAAACAGGTAAGGCGATGGGTTTATCGAACGCAGGCAACGGTACACATTAAATTCATCGCCAGAAAATGCTTGTTTAAATGCTCTTGAAGGAACGATCTGAAAAACATCACCCCGGTAAATGTGCTTTTGAAGTTTCTCTACCAAATCCATAAAACCCTGATCGGTTAAATTCGAACTTTCCTCACCACGCAGTTGAAACTTATATTCGGGATAATTTTTATTCTGGATCAGGTATTCCATCCTTTCAAGTCCACCTTCTTCTTCTCCTTCGAAAGTATTTTTGAACAGCGTAATTTCGTTTTTGAAGTGATCGATGGCGATGATATAACGGTACAAGTGGTACTGCATCTCCGGAATCTCTTCACCTTCAGGTGTTGCGGAAGTAAACTTGATATCTTCAAAATGCTGTACGGCGTTCCAGGTAAAATAACCGAATAATCCGCTCGAGATAAACTTGATTTCGGGCAGTTCAGTTTCCTTAAACTTATCCTTAAAATCAGCTATTTCATCAATCAGATTTTCACTCTCAGTAATTTCTACTGCTCCATCGGGGAAATAGGTTTCCAACCGTGATCCCTTTAAGATAATTCCGGCAACAGGATCGGCACAAACAAAACTCATGGAGTTTTCTCTACTGTGGTAATCTGAACTTTCCAACAAGATGCTGTTCGGATACACATCACGTAAGCGTAAATAAATGCTCACTGGCGTAGTGGTATCGGCAAGCATTTTTTTGTAGGTCGTATTTATTTTATACATGATAAAGGTAAAATGGTGTAAGGCTTATGGTTTGCATTCTCGTATTTTTTCAACAATAAAAAGCCCGGCGTGTGGTTCTACGCCGGGCTTTAATGGTTCTTTAATAAGGTTTAGGTTGATAAACTATATTTTGTTCATACGCAGCCAGCGCAATTCGTTCGAATTACTTTGCCAAAGCCATGTATGTATATTGTTGATCATGAGTTACAAAAATATAAAGAATTTTGAAAAACCGAAATATTTATGAAAATAATTGAGCGAAAGGTTAATTTTCTTGAGAGAATAATACTTTTGAATATTGTAATTTTAAACTCGAAGTGTGCTAAGGGAGGCACATAGGACGCAAAGGTTTACTCTTCACGTTTTAATAAACGATCGTCATCTCGACTGGAGCGCAGTCCCGACGTTAAGTCGGGAGAGAGATCTA
>NZ_JADCNK010000043.1:0-4005 GCF_014947265.1 Pedobacter sp. MR2016-19 | reverse complement strand
GAAATAACACTGAATATCAGTTATTTACATAAATGTCATTATAAGCAGGGCAGGCACTAGCTGAAGCAATCTTTTAACAGAGCATCTTAATCATTTTAGGATACTGATATTATAATTTTTGCGATTAACTAAAAAATTCGTTAAATTTATTACTGTTATCTATCGCCTAATGGAAAACAGTCTGATCAATACACTCAAATCTCGTTTTGCAATATTGCAAAGCCAACCCTTAACCGGGGGTATTGTTGCAAAAAACCTACGCATTACCGATAACGGGAGTGGTGAGCTGAGCCTGTATGGCGATTTTACCATTACCTTAAAAGTATTGGACCTAACCTCAAATGGTGCGCCCAACTTAAATAGTTTAATGACCTTTACGCAACAGGTAATTTCAAATAAGTTGCGGGGTGGTGGGTATAAAAGTGGGGTAATATTTTTCGAATACAACGCTACTAGAAAATCTTTTAACTTAAAAAAGAACCATACCTACTCCATTCGTTATAATTTTAACTTTAGGGTAAATGTTATACTAATTGATACGTTAAGCCAGTTAAGAGGTAACGATTTTGTATTAGCTGTGGTAGATGGCATCGGCCATCAGTTTACAGATAAGTATGGAAGACAGCATAGCTCGGGAGGGCTTACCCAAGGTAGTGATGGTGGCGGTCCAGCGGTTGTCAGTTATAGTAGTTGGTTAAAAAACAAACATATAGGTGTTCATGAATTTTTTCATACACTTAATTTAGATGATATTGAAGATGCTGACAAAAAGAATAGATTAATGTATCATTTGGGTGATAATATTGGTCATTCTCTATCTGATACTGAAAGAGGTACTATTATGAATTTTATAATGAGAGACCTAAGGGATATGACAAAAACCACTTATTCAAATATTACGCTCAACACAGTAAATAGATTAAGAACATTTTTAAATAATTCGACAAATGGATTCAAATATAATAAAGCTAAGTTTAGGTAGCTTATTAACTCTCTTAATCATATCATGTATTAATAAGTCTGAAAATAATTCTAATGCTATGGTTATTAAAAAAAAAATAATAGATACCTGTAAATACTATGCATATGATGCACATCAGATTGTATCAAATCTTAGTTGTAAATCCTGTCATTTATCTCCAGATCTTGAAGAAAGAGATGATAGAGGTTGGCCAACATTCCGTGGCTTAGCCGCAATGGATAGTTTAAAGCTTATTGACTATGTATTCACGAAAAAACATAAAGGTTCATATAGTAAAAACGGGGCATTTAAAACAACAATTATGGACACCTTAAATGAGTGCGAAATAAAAAGTGTAATCCGTTATATAAAAGATTCTGGAAGAGATATTCCAATGTCTAGCCAATAATGTTAATTAAAATTATTAATCAGTTTAAATTTGCAAAGTATTGATAATCGGAAATTTACTTTTGTTTACGAATTCATCTATTTTCCAAAATGGTTTAACAGAAGTAACGAAATTATTTCAGGTATAAAATTCTATAATTAATTTTTATATTTAGTGCCATGATACTTGTTGCAGATAGTGGCTCATCAAAAACCGATTGGATGGGCTATCATAATGGCGAAACCATTAAATTTAGCACCCCTGGAATAAATCCTTATTTCTTAAGTGAACAAGAAATAACCAAGCTGATTTCTAAAAATGAATCTTTATTACAATATGCCAATGAGGTAAAAGAAATCTACTTTTTTGGAGCTGGTTGTTCTTCTCCCGACAAACATGAGGTAGTCTCAAATGGTCTGTCAGCCGTTTTTGGTAATGCTTTTATTTCGGTAGACCACGATCTTCTCGGGTCTGTATATGCTACCTGCGGAAATGCAGAAGGTTTAAACTGTATTTTAGGCACCGGATCGAATATCTGTTATTTCGATGGAAAAAAAATCCATGACGGGCATCATGGCCTGGGCTACGTTCTTGGTGATGAAGGTTCTGGTACTTTCTTTGGGAAAAAGGTGCTTTTAAGTTATTTATACGATAAAATGCCACTAACGTTAGCTGCAGAATTTAAAAAGTCTTTCCCTGCAGAAAAAGAGCAGATTATTACGAATGTGTATCAAAAACCTTTCCCTAACATCTATCTGGCAGGCTTTAGCCGCTTCATGGCTGATCATAAGGACCATCCATTTATTCAGGACATTTTAAAAAGCGGATTTCAGGAGTTTGTAGATACGAATGTTAAAGACTATCCCAAACACAAAAATGTACCTTGCCACTTTGTAGGTTCTATTGCCTACTATTACCAGGATGCGCTTATCTCGGTACTGGTAGAAAATGGTATCGAGCCCGGTAAAATTTTACAAAAACCGATAGATGAACTGTTTAATTTCATTTTACATAAAGAAGGCATCATACAACAGGCCAGCTAAACTAAAATCTACTTTGCCATAATAAATTGTTAAAATATGGTTAAGATTGTAAACATATCTACAAAAACTTTTGTTATACTTTTAACAGCATATAATTGCACACACATATGAAGAGAATACTGGTAGTAGATGACGATATTGAGGTTTTAGAAACCATACAATTAATACTGGAAATCGGAGGGTTTAAAGTTTCAGCACTGAATGATGGTGAAGAGATTTTTAACAGAATTGAAAAATTCAATCCAGATTTAATCTTACTTGATATTTCCCTCGGGCATATTGATGGGCGTGTATTATGCGAACAGTTAAAATCGATTGAAAGCACTTCCAAAATTCCAATTTTACTTATTTCTGGCTTATACGATCAAAAAGATTTTACAACCTTAAACTACGGCCAGGACGATTTCTTATCAAAACCATTCCAAATGGATGTGTTGCTTAAAAAGATCACTAAAATCCTATCATTGGAAGAAGATAAACCAAGTTTTCATTTAAATTAATTTCCATTCGGATCCAAAATATTAGCCAGAAAGACTTTAATCTTCCTGGCTTTTTTATTTTTATCTTGTATCTATCTTAAAACAAAAAACTGCATATCATGAAACCAAGTGAAGAATGGTTAAAGACCTGGAATGAAAAGCGTAACCTGCTGGCTTGCCCAAACAACCTTAACGATTATTTCGAAGAAACAACTGTAGGAGGAAAAAAAATCGATCATCTTGAACTTGGCAGCGTATCCATTCCAACAGGAGAGATTTTGGTACGCGATCCATTGGTTTATATTCAAAAAGATGCCGAGCCTTATCTGATCAAAGTACCAACGGGCGAATTTCCCGTTACTGCCGCTGTAGTGGTGCCAGATGATGATGATTGTGCCCGTTATGCCGCGGTTAAGGTACAGTTTACCGCTCATGATGCCATCAGGTTTGAAGAAGCATTAATCGGAACCGAAGATCTTGTTGATTTTAACGAAGGCGAATTTTTCGGGTTTAATGTTGATGCAGGTTTAGGATGTGTTTTAGATCAAGAAACACTAAAACATTTCTGTGCTTTCCAGGATAAATTTCACAAAGAAAATCCAGGTAAAAATCTATACGATGATCATTTCGCGATACTTTTTGCTGCGAACTACGCCGAAAACCCTATTTATCAACGCGAAGCCGGCGACTGGATCAACTGGAAAATTCCAGGAACAGATTATCATATTCCGTTTTTTCAAAGTGGTTTCGGTGATGGCACCTACCCTGTTTATTATGGTTTTGATGTTGAGGATAAGGTGTGCTCGCTAATTATCCAGTTTATTGATATTGAGTTGGCTTATAGTGAGGAAGAGTAAATTATGATTATTAATGATGGTCTGTGCGGCAATATCATAAGTTAAGTCTCAGCAACAAGCAAAATAATTTAACCACAGATGGGAAGGATGCACACAGATATAAAAATCCGTGTTTATCTGTGTACATCTGTGGTTAAAAACCCTTATCTTCTTAATTTAAGTACATTGGTCTGTGAGGACACAGACCTCGGAATCGACTACAGAAGAAAAGGTCTTCGACTCCGCTCAGACTGACAACGACTGTGATTAACTTAACAACATAGTGGAAATAAAGACT
>NZ_JADCNK010000042.1:0-5798 GCF_014947265.1 Pedobacter sp. MR2016-19 | reverse complement strand
AACTATCTGAAAATCCCCAAAACCCTTAACTTAATAGCATTGTTAGCGTCTCGCTAAGACCCTTCTAGTTATCGTTAGTTTTTGCATATTTCAGATATGATTTAAGAGTCCGCAATTTTATAACCTTTTCAACGCATCTTCGTTACCCAGTTTGGTATCCGATTTCTGAATCTTTGATTTGCCGAATTTATAAGTAAAACCTACAAAAACACGTTTGCTATCGTTACTAACCCGTTCTGCGGAATTAAAAGTGCCATAATTACGTTCGATAAGGTAATCGTTCCGCTTAAAAACCAATTCATTTCCACCCAACCGGAGCTGCCCTTTACCTTCCCAAAGGTTGAGTAAAAACGACGCATCAATATTTTTATAACCACTATTTTTTGAAAGATCCTGTACATAGCTGGTCCAGTAATAGGCATCTATCTGTAGTTTCAGGTTCTTCGAAATTTTAAAAACCTGCGAACTTTTAAAATCAGAATGAAAAGCAGCCAGCTTGTAGTTGGTGCCTAAAACCGGTCCTTCGGCTATGTTATAGCCAATCGGTGTACCACTATTGAGGGTTTCCCACCAATCGTTTATCTTAATTGGGTAAAACAAATAAAGCGAAACATCTGATGCCCGGTTAAGATTCTGACGCGTAAAATAAGTCACTTTTGTTGTAAGGTCCTGTTTGTAAGGGAAGAGTCCGATAGTACCTTTTGTATGGGTATAACTTAATGAAAGATTAAGCTTGTGGATATTCGCACTTAAAGTATAGGTATCATTAAACTGTGGTGTGAGAGATGGGTTGCCCTGCTCAATGGTATATCGGTTAAGTAGTACGGTATAGGGTACAAGTTCATAATAAGGTGCGCGATTAATGGTTGGCTTATACGAAATGGAAATATTGTTATCCTGGTTAAAATTATGCTGATAAAGAAATGTCGGAAAGAAATTGCTGTAATCTTGTTTGAAGTTATCCACAAAATCAGCCCGGGTATTTTCAATCCTTAAACCCATTTGTACCTTATCTTTCTTCCAGTCTTTGCTCAATATTCCGTAAACGGAAGCAATTGATTCCTTTAAATTGCTCTGATTGGAAAATATGGGGTTGGATTCGAACTGTCCGTTGCGGTTATCCTGATAATCTACACTCGTATTGGAATTGGTGTACTGAAATTTGAAACCGGCTTCGAGCTTCCATTGCTTTTTAAACTCATGGATATAATCAGTCTGTGCGATGTAAACATCAATAGCGGCCTTGTTCCTGTTTTGGTAATGGGTGGGAATTCTGATGATATTGCCTGCTCCATCATAAAGCACGGAAGGAAAATCCTGGAAGAGATTACGTTGCCATGGGGTAAATGTCGCCAGTACCAGGAGTTCATTTCTTCCTGAATCGGCCAGAAGATGATAGTTAAAGTTATAGGTATAAGAGCTGGCGCGTTGGTTGAAGGTAGCATCAGTATACGATACCGAATCGATGCGGGTGTTTTTACGACCAAAGGCATTCGTTGTTGCCCATGGGCCTTTAAAATAAAAGATACCCCCATTTGCAAGAAGCCCGATACTTTGGTTTTTATCCAGTTGCAGTTCCGCACTTGCCTGGAAATTATAGAGGTTATTATCTGTTATCCGGGACCAGTTGTTGGTTAAATAGTATAACGGATCGGTAGGATCCTGAGACCTTTCCGAACTTATACTGAAAATGTCGGTTCCTTTGGTAACACCGCCACTCGCATAAAGTGTTAGGTTTTTGCGTTTGTAAGTGGCCGAAGTATTCAGATTAGCGGAAGCATATTTTCCGGTTGATCCATCAGCGCGGACATCGCCCGTAAAACCTTCAATCTGACTTTTTTTGGTGATGATATTAATCACAGCGCCAAAAGCAGCATCATATTTAGCCGAAGGTTGTGTAATTAATTCGATTTTAAGGATATTTCCTGCCGGCATGGTTTGCAGGATATTTTCCAACGCCGCATCCGGCACGGGTTTGCCGTCGATTAAAATCATGGTCCGCTTTCCCTGCAAACTCACCGTGTTATCTGCCGAGATCCGCACAAAAGGTGCCGATTTCAATACCTGGAGCGAATTGCCCACTGCCATGGCACTGTTGTCTACATTAAAAATCAGCCTGTCGCTTTTGGCTTCAACCAGGGGTTTGCTGGCTGTAATTTTAACTTCTTTTAAATTTTCTCCTGATGATTGAATCGAAATAGGGGCGATGCTTACCGGTGCATTACCGCCAACCGTAAAAGGCCTGGTGGTATAGGAGCTATAGCCTATAGGCGAAACCCTGATTTTATAAATGCCCGGTTTAACTGATGGAAAGGTGAATTTCCCATCAGGATCCGTTAACGAGTTGATCACAAAAGATGAATCGGCGGCTACGAGCAGGGTTACGGTGGTATACTCCAATGGCCTGGCATGTTCATCCAGCAACCGGCCGCTTACCTGGTCTTTTGCAACAGAATCTGCAATGCCAGGGTTAACCTTTTGCTTTACCGGTGCTGCGGTATTGGAAACCGTGGGGAAAATTGAGTAGTTCTTATCATCCACCTTATACCATGACAAATTAAGTGGTAAAATAACAGCATCTAAAATTTGTTTTAAAGGTTTGCCCGAAAAATTATTAGCCTGATAAACTAACTGTTTCTCCTTAAGCTGACTTTCTTCGTATAAAAAATTGACTTTAAACGCTACGCTCAATTTAGCGAGGACCTGTGTTAAAGCTTGTGTTTCTTCTTGTTTTACCTGCTGGCCAAAAGTAAATGGCTCAAAAAACAGGACGCACATCAAGGCAATAAAGCTGACTTTTAAGTTCTTTTTCATGTTCTATGCCTTATTTAGATGTAACAACCAGTTCGTGTGTAGCCGCCTTCGGGGTGATATTGATGTTCAGGGTAACGCCAATGGCTTTAAACAACACATCCCGGTCCTTTGCGCTTAAAGCACCTGATAATCTTTTCTCCAGAATCTTCGGATCGTCTACCACCACCTTGTAGCCATAAATATCTTCGAAATAATCGAATATTTTGCCCACCGGAACATTGCGGAAATACAATTTCCCGTCTTTCCAGGAAGCATATTCGGCAACATTAATTGATTTTTTAAGTAGTTTACCGTTTGCATATTCGGCGATATCGCCAGGCGCTAAAATAAGCGGGTTGGTTTCACCGGTTTTTAAATCCAGACTGATTTTGCCTTCTAAAAGGGCAACTTCAGTACGGCCCCTTCTGTCGTTTACGTTAAAGGAAGTTCCCAGAACTTCTACATTAACCGCTCCGGTATGTACAATGAAACGTTCGTGGTTTTGTATTTCACCAGTTTTATGGAGGTGATTTACTTTTAAAAAGGCTTCGCCTGAGATCCAGACCTCACGGATTTCGTTCTTATTCCAGTTTTTATCATATTTAATCTGCGAGTTGGCATTCAGGGTTACCATTGAACCATCAGGTAAAGTGATATTCCTCAATTGGCCATAAGGCGTTTCGATATTTACTTTTTGGTTAACCGAATATAATACGCCGATGCAGAACAGGATACCAGCCACAACCGCTGCCGCGGCATAACGGTACCAGATCGGGAAGATTTTAACTGTTTTTTTAACCGAAATGGTTTTGGTAGCAATGTTTTGCCAAAGTTGTTTTTCCTCATTTGTATCGAGTGCATCGGTTTCGAATTGCATCGATAATATGATATCTCTTGCATCTGCAATTATTGGGTCCAGGACAGGGTAAGTATTCCGGACATTTTGCCAAAATAGTTCCGCTGTTTCATCAGGCTGAAGCACCCAGAGGATAAAGCTTTCATCATTGATCAGGTCTGCTAAAGTATAAGCTTTGTAATCGCTTAGCTGTTTCTTCATTGTTATTGATTTTGATCCTATTAGCAGCAACAGCCTTTTTTTACCCCATCAAAATGGATGAAAAATTTTAATTTATTTTATCTGCCTGATTATCAGTTTAGTAATTTTGAATGAAGTAGCGCGTAAAGTAATAATAAATCATCTTTAGAAAGATTATTACGCAGGTAATCTAACGAGCGGGCCATGATTTTATACCCCGCCTTTACTGTAGTCCCCATCACTTCGGCAATTTCTTCGTAACTCAATTGCTCATGAAATTTAAGGAAAATGGCTTCTCTTTGCCTTGCCGTAAGTTTAGCCAGCGCATTTTGAAGCTGCTCACTCACCTGCAGCTGCCTTTCATTATCGATGATGGTTTCCTCTATATTTAAAGTCGCATGGAACTGATAGTTTTCCGTTTCCTCGTAAGTTTCATTTTTGCTTAGCTGAAAGGTTCTTTTGAAAATGGCATGCCTAACAGATTTGTAGAGGTAATTTTTTATATGCCCGGGATTTCCGACAGACTGTCTTCTCGTCCACAGCCCTACAAAAAGATCCTGTATACATTCTTTGATTAGGTCTTTATCTTTGGTGAACTTCGATCCATAATTATACAAACCTGCCGAATAGGTTTTGTAGAGAGATTCGAAAGCCGCCTCATTACCATTTTTGAAATTTTTCCAGTTTAGGGATTCGTTGTTCGGATTATGGTTGTTGTGAATTTGCAAAATATCGGTCTGAATAGATTTAAGGTCCAGGAATGAACAAGTTTAGTCTGCGTCACACAAATTAAGACAGCCAAACATAAGTAAATTCTTTCAAACGTATATTCTTGTTTAATACGATTTGCTGGCTTTGATACCATTTTGGCGGAGATAATGAGACCCGATTAGAACACCTTCAAGGAATTTTGGCAATTAAAAAGATATAATTAAATACAAATAGCTGCACTGTATATGTTCGATAACTCATTTAATAGGCTCAATAGCAAACTTTTTAAGTAACTAAGATATTGAAAACTACAAAAAGTAAAAGGCCCGCTTTGGATGATGAATGCAGAAGCAAGCTAATTGCGGGTTAAAGTGTTAAAAGTGATTTCCCGGATTAATCGTTAAACTATTTATTAAATATAATGATTTATATTTGCCACTCTGTATAACCAGTGTCTGTTAGAAAATTTCTGTGAAAGTATTAACAATACAGAAGAAACTATTCTTTTTAAGGATCTGGATCATTTTGTCGACGGACTTGTGAACAGGCTACCATGTAGGTGCAAACAGGTGTACACGCTAAGTCGCAACAGTGGTTTAACTATACCCGAAATTGCAGAACAGCTTGAGCTTTCAGAAAAAACAGTAGAAGCACATTTAACCAAAGCATTGCGTTTTCTTAAAACTTATTTACACTAAGAGCTGGTTTAAATTTTTATAACAAAAATAAATGGCCTTTTGCTGTTATATTGAGGAGTAATTATTTATAAAAATCAAGATAAATGACGGTAGAATTTAATGGAAATATCTCCTAGACGGATCGTCATTGCGAGAAGGCTTTTTCAGCCGACGAAGCAATCTTTATAGCAAGGATTACTAGCATGATAGATTGCTTCGTCGTTACTCCTTATAATGACGTTTATGTAAATAATTTATATTTAGTGTTATTTTTATTTGACCATATAAGACATTTAAGGACCATATAAGCTTACATGTTCTTATATGGTGTGAAAGCCTGAAGGATTATTTAATGAATTAGATGTTCTTAGGTGTCTAAGGTGGTTAATTAAACTGTGTAATCTTTAATTTTTACGACCACCTTAGACATCTTAGCTCAATGAGTTTTGCAGGATGCAAAATCTTAAACCTAATACGTTAAAAAGCGAATATAGGACGTCATTCCTATTTTTTTCAGGCCACAGATCTGATGGTTACTTATAATGACATTTATGTAAATAACTGATATTCAGTGTTATTTT
>NZ_JADCNK010000041.1:0-6093 GCF_014947265.1 Pedobacter sp. MR2016-19 | reverse complement strand
GGAGAGCGGGATTTATTTTAAAATAAATATTGCAGATGAGAAAAAGATTGTTACCTTTGCAGCCCGGTTCGGAAGAACGGAACGCCAGTTAAGCCTGGCATATTGAAAGGCAAACAAGGAAAGAAGAGAGCTTCAAAAAATAAAATTTATTTTATTTGGAAGTTTGGAAAAGTTCCTTACCTTTGCACTCCCGACCGAAAGGAGGGGTAAAAAATCGGAACGGCGGATGTCGGAAAGATAGAAAAAAAAGATTGAAACAGACGTAAACACGTTTAAGACTAACAAGACTTGAACGAACTGAAGTTTGAAGATATATAAGTGATCGGCCGTGAGGTTTACCAGATCAATAAGTTCTTAAAAGAGATGTCAATGTAGCGTAGCGAGGTAATGGAGTACTGATCAAAGTACATGATTACGTAGCTTTATTTTAAAGGTGGTGTCTAACAGACAACATAACAAAAAGAAGACTATTTTTAACAATAGTTAAAACTGGTCAGCATCTTACAACACATTTTACAATGGAGAGTTTGATCCTGGCTCAGGATGAACGCTAGCGGCAGGCCTAATACATGCAAGTCGAACGAGATTATCCAGCTTGCTGGATTTGAAAGTGGCGCACGGGTGCGTAACGCGTATGCAACCTACCTTAATCAGGGGGATAGCCCGGAGAAATCCGGATTAACACCGCATAAAAACACAGGATAGCATTATCCAATGTTCAAATATTTATAGGATTAAGATGGGCATGCGTGTCATTAGCTAGTTGGCGGGGTAACGGCCCACCAAGGCGACGATGACTAGGGGATCTGAGAGGATGACCCCCCACACTGGTACTGAGACACGGACCAGACTCCTACGGGAGGCAGCAGTAAGGAATATTGGTCAATGGAGGCAACTCTGAACCAGCCATGCCGCGTGCAGGAAGACTGCCCTATGGGTTGTAAACTGCTTTTATCCGGGAATAAACCTCTTTACGAGTAAAGAGCTGAATGTACCGGAAGAATAAGGATCGGCTAACTCCGTGCCAGCAGCCGCGGTAATACGGAGGATCCAAGCGTTATCCGGATTTATTGGGTTTAAAGGGTGCGTAGGCGGCCTGTTAAGTCAGGGGTGAAAGACGGTAGCTCAACTATCGCAGTGCCCTTGATACTGATGGGCTTGAATGGACTAGAGGTAGGCGGAATGAGACAAGTAGCGGTGAAATGCATAGATATGTCTCAGAACACCGATTGCGAAGGCAGCTTACTATGGTCTTATTGACGCTGAGGCACGAAAGCGTGGGGATCAAACAGGATTAGATACCCTGGTAGTCCACGCCCTAAACGATGAACACTCGCTGTTGGCGATACACAGTCAGCGGCTAAGCGAAAGCGTTAAGTGTTCCACCTGGGGAGTACGGTCGCAAGATTGAAACTCAAAGGAATTGACGGGGGCCCGCACAAGCGGAGGAGCATGTGGTTTAATTCGATGATACGCGAGGAACCTTACCCGGGCTTGAAAGTTAGTGAATGATTTAGAGATAGATCAGTCCGCAAGGACACGAAACTAGGTGCTGCATGGCTGTCGTCAGCTCGTGCCGTGAGGTGTTGGGTTAAGTCCCGCAACGAGCGCAACCCCTATGTTTAGTTGCCAGCACGTTATGGTGGGGACTCTAAACAGACTGCCTGTGCAAACAGAGAGGAAGGAGGGGACGACGTCAAGTCATCATGGCCCTTACGTCCGGGGCTACACACGTGCTACAATGGATGGTACAGAGGGCAGCTACATAGCAATATGATGCGAATCTCACAAAGCCATTCACAGTTCGGATTGGGGTCTGCAACTCGACCCCATGAAGTTGGATTCGCTAGTAATCGCGTATCAGCAATGACGCGGTGAATACGTTCCCGGGCCTTGTACACACCGCCCGTCAAGCCATGGAAGTTGGGGGTACCTAAAGTATGTAACCGCAAGGAGCGTCCTAGGGTAAAACCGATAACTGGGGCTAAGTCGTAACAAGGTAGCCGTACCGGAAGGTGCGGCTGGAATACCTCCTTTCTGGAGTAGACTCACCTACTCGCCACGCAACATGATATTTCGATAAGGTATAAGGTTAAAGGAAAAAGACTAAAGCTGAAAGGCGTGTCTTGATACTTGATACTGAATACTTTTAAAACACAAGAGAAAAAAGAAACACCCAGAAGAAAACGGTGGGCTACTATATAAGGTAAGCTTAACGGAGACAAGAAGGGGAAGCCAAAGGAAGCAGTAGCGGTAAGATACTATATACTGCAAACACATGCTTACCTGAAAACAAGAAGTCCCGTAGCTCAGCCTGGTTAGAGCACTACACTGATAATGTAGGGGTCTCCAGTTCAAATCTGGACGGGACTACCATTGAAAGTCATAAGTCGTGAGTCTTAAGTCTTGAGTCTTTCGGACTACAGACTGTTGACTACAGACTAAGGACTAATACTCTGGGGGATTAGCTCAGCTGGCTAGAGCGCCTGCCTTGCACGCAGGAGGTCAACGGTTCGACTCCGTTATTCTCCACATTTGAGCATTAAAGCTTAAAGACCAAAGCAGAAAAGCTTTAAAAAAACATAATACACACCTTATTATCGGGATAGATAATATACATTGACATAAAGATTAAGAAAAGAAGAAACGCCATGGGGCACATACGATGAAAAAAGTATGAAACGGTTCGAGACCGCAGTTTTTACTAATAAGGAATAAGCTATAGGCTTAGGTTAGGGCACATTAAACCCTAAACCTTTATACCCTCAGCCTTATACCTTAATAAAGTTCTTTGACATATTGGAAGAAGTTAAAAAAGAAGAGCAAACAACAATAGGCGACTGTTGTGTTTGTGCTCACCAATCGGAGTAGCAATACGAAGATAGGTATGAGACATCATAACAAGAGCAAAAAAAGCATACCATATGGCGCAAAAGGCATATGAGTAGAAGAAAGTAATAAAGAGTACACGGGGGATGCCTTGGCTCTCAGAGGCGATGAAGGACGTGATAAGCTGCGATAAGCTTCGGGTATTTGCAAATAGGAATTAATCCGAAGATTTCCGAATGGGGCAACCCGGCATGTTGAAGACATGTCACATATAATGAGCAAACCTGCCGAACTGAAACATCTAAGTAAGCAGAGGAAGAGAAAATAACAATGATTTCCTAAGTAGTGGCGAGCGAAAGGGAAAGAGCCCAAACCTACTTTGTTACGGCAAAGTGGGGGTTGTAGGACTGCAACATGGCATTAGCAAACAGAAGTGGAATGGGATGGGAAGCCCAGCGATACACGGTGATAGCCCGGTACACGTATAGAATGCTAGCTTAGCAGTATCCTGAGTACCGCGAGGTCGGAGACGCCTTGTGGGAATCTGCCGGCACCATCCGGTAAGGCTAAATACTCCTGAGAGACCGATAGTGAACCAGTACCGTGAGGGAAAGGTGAAAAGAACCCCGAACAGGGGAGTGAAATAGAACCTGAAACCGTGTACTTACAAGCGGTCGGAGCGTCCAGGTGGCGTGACGGCGTGCCTTTTGCATAATGAGCCTACGAGTTACTCTTCTCTGGCAAGGTTAAGTGCTTCAGGCACGGATCCGAAGCGAAAGCGAGTCTGAATAGGGCGTATAGTCAGAGGAGGTAGACGCGAAACCTTGTGATCTACCCATGGACAGGTTGAAGGTGCGGTAACACGTACTGGAGGACCGAACCGATAAACGTTGAAAAGTTTCCGGATGATCTGTGGGTAGGGGTGAAAGGCTAATCAAACTGGGAAATAGCTCGTACTCCCCGAAATGTTTTTAGGAACAGCGTCGACGTTGAGTTATATAGAGGTAGAGCTACTGATTGGGTGCGGGGGAGTCAAATCCTACCAAATCCAGACAAACTCCGAATGCTATATAATATAGTCGGCAGTGAGGCGCGGGGTGCTAAGGTCACGCGCCGAGAGGGAAAGAACCCAGACCATCAGCTAAGGTCCCCAAGTTACAGTTAAGTTGAACTAACGAGGTCCGATTGCACAGACAGCTAGGATGTTGGCTTGGAAGCAGCCATTCATTTAAAGAGTGCGTAACAGCTCACTAGTCGAGCGATCGGGCATGGATAATAAACGGGCATTAAATTGTACACCGAAGCTATGGGATTGAAATATATCGGTAGGGGAGCATTCTATCGGCAGCGAAGGTATCTGGTAATGGGTGCTGGAGCTTATAGAAAAGCAAATGTAGGCATAAGTAACGATAAGGCGGGCGAGAAACCCGCCCACCGAAAGGATAAGGTTTCCTGATCAACGCTAATCGGATCAGGGTTAGTCGGGACCTAAGGAGAACCCGAAGGGGAAATTCGATGGACAACTGGTTAATATTCCAGTACTTTTTATAACTGCGATGTGGGGACGGAGTAGTGACACTGCCGCGATCTGACGGAATAGATCGTTAAAGGCTGTAGGTATTAGAGTGGTAGGCAAATCCGCCGCTCTAGCTGAAAGTCGATAGTACCAAGAGGCTTCGGCTAATTGGATAGCGCAGGTAATCAGACTTCCAAGAAAAACCGCTAAGCTTCAGGTTATAAAAACCCGTACCGCAAACCGACACAGGTATCCGGGAAGAGGATTCTAAGGTGCTCGAGTGAATCATGGCTAAGGAACTCGGCAAAATGGCCCTGTAACTTCGGGAGAAGGGGCGCTGGCAGCAATGTCAGCCGCAGTGAAAAGGCCCAGGCGACTGTTTAACAAAAACACATGGCTTTGCAAAATCGAAAGATGAAGTATAAGGCCTGACACCTGCCCGGTGCTGGAAGGTTAAGAGGGGATGTCATCGTAAGAGAAGCATTGAATCGAAGCCCCAGTAAACGGCGGCCGTAACTATAACGGTCCTAAGGTAGCGAAATTCCTTGTCGGGTAAGTTCCGACCTGCACGAATGGTGTAACGATCTGGGCGCTGTCTCAGCCATGAGCTCGGTGAAATTGTGGTCCCGGTGAAGACGCCGGGTACCCGCAACGGGACGGAAAGACCCCATGCACCTTCACTACAATTTAACATTGACATTGGATACAGGATGTGTAGGATAGGTGGGAGGCTTTGAAGCGGCGTCGCTAGGCGTCGTGGAGCCAACGTTGAAATACCACCCTTTCTGTATTCGGTGTCTAATCCCTCTAAGAGGGAGACATTGTTTGATGGGTAGTTTGACTGGGGTGGTCGCCTCCAAAAAGGTAACGGAGGCTTTCAAAGGTAAGCTCAGTACGCTTGGTAACCGTACGCGGAGTGCAATAGCATAAGCTTGCTTGACTGTGAGACAGACAAGTCGATCAGGGTCGAAAGACGGATATAGTGATCCGGTGGTTCTGCATGGAAGGGCCATCGCTCAAAGGATAAAAGGTACGCTGGGGATAACAGGCTGATCTCCCCCAAGAGCTCATATCGACGGGGAGGTTTGGCACCTCGATGTCGGCTCGTCACATCCTGGGGCTGGAGAAGGTCCCAAGGGTTCGGCTGTTCGCCGATTAAAGTGGCACGCGAGCTGGGTTCAGAACGTCGCGAGACAGTTCGGTCCCTATCTGTTGTGGGCGTAGGAATTTTGAGTGGGGCTGACCTTAGTACGAGAGGACCGGGTTGGACTAGCCTCTAGTGAATCTGTTGTTCCGCCAGGGGCATTGCAGAGTAGCTACGCTGGGAATAGATAAGCGCTGAAAGCATCTAAGTGCGAAACTAGCCACGAGATGAGAATTCCATATAGGACCGTAGCAGACTACTACGTTGATAGGCTATAGATGTAAAGCTGGCGACAGCACAGTCGAGTAGTACTAATCATCCGAAGCTTTCAAAGCAAACAGACTGTTGTTTGTTCTTCAAACTAACTTCTTTCAATAATATGTCATTTCAGGCTGAATAGCTGAAAGAGCAAAGACCAAAGGCAGATTATGCTTTAGTCTTTAAGCTTTCTCCTTTAAGCTTTAAATAAAAATATTCAGGTGCCTATATCGGTGGTGTCCACCTCTTCCCATTCCGAACAGAGAAGTTAAGCCCACCAGAGCCGATGGTACTGCGGTAACACGTGGGAGAGTAGGTCGGTGCCAGATCTTAAAAAGAAACCCTT
>NZ_JADCNK010000040.1:0-7134 GCF_014947265.1 Pedobacter sp. MR2016-19 | reverse complement strand
GCACCCCTCCAAAGGAGGGGAATTATCCCTCGTCGTCTTTATGCAATTTGCATTCCCCTCTCCCAGAGGGGTGTCCGGAGGACGGGGTGTTAATAACGCCCTATAAAATCCAAAATATCCTGATACAATTGATTCCCGCCAAAAATCATCTGACTAATCATCGGTACGTGGCTTTTGCCTTTAATTTCTTTTATTTCTACGGGAACATTATTAGCTTTAAGCTTTTCGTATAACCTCGGCGTTTGCAATTTAATGGCTCCGTAGGTTTTGCTTCCATAAAAAAGGAGATGCGGATTTTTGATATGGTTTACATAGTCCAGCGGCGAGGCAACTTTCCAAACCGCAGGCTGATCGGTAAAAGTCCGGATGAAATCAAAATAAAAATGGTCTTTTTCGGCTGTGGTTAAATATTCCTGCATATCCAAACCAAACGGATCATTTAAGATTACCCCTTTAATCGGGTTTTTAATACCAGCTTTTTTAAAATATTTAGGATCGGCGTTGATCAGTTCACCCAGGTGCGCCCCGGCCGAATGTCCCATTACAAAAATCTTTTCCTTACTCGCCGTATAATCGGCTATATGCTCTTGTACCCACTTTACAGCCAAAGCACAATCATCGCCCATTTTTTCGTACTGAACATTTGGCGCCAAACGGTAATTGATGATGACGGTAACTACACCCTTTCGCGCGAAATTCCTTCCCAACCACCAGTAAGTTTCTTTTTTACCACTGCTCCACGAGCCACCGTGAATGAAAATTAATACGGGTTTATTTTTAATGCTATCGTTTTTGTAAAAAATATTCAGCGTATTGGCTTCGTCGGTATTGCCCGCATAATTGATGTTTTTTACTTTTTTAACCTGTGCAGAAGAAAGTATCGTTTGGAACAAGAGCATTACTAAAACAAGGGATTTGTACATAAAAAAAGATTTAACGCTTTAGTTAATAAACGAAATTGTTGTAGAGGTGGATTTGTTAGTAGTGAGTATTAAGTAGAAAGTATCAGGTATCAAGACATTTATATAGACGCCAAGCACCCCCACTAACGCTATTAGCCTTACTGTTTAAACGCTTCATCTTTATACCGCAACCCCTCTAGCCTTGATCCGATATCAGATTTATTTCAGGTTCTATTCTATCTAAAATATATAAGGTTAGGCGCTAAACAATTGTACCGGGTCTTCGACTCCGCTACCATAGACAGAATTCATTAGCACAGCGTCATTCCCGCGCAGGCGGAAATCTTAAAGCGCTTGCATTACGATTCCCAATCAAGTTGGGAATGACGATTCCTCGCAGCCTATAATCCGCCAAAAAATCTGTCATTCATATTGATTTTCAATAATAAATTAACCCTCAGACTGACAATTAATCCAGCTTAAACCGCCAACATAACTGTGCCACCAAAACGCCAAACTCTAACCGCAATACGCTATTCTATTTACCTTACCCTTAAACCTTCTACCTTAAGCCTTAATCAGCGGATTCTTCTCTTTTGCAAACAAATCAAAAACTTTTTTATCTACAAATGCAGGGAAAAGTTTGTTCATCCATACCGCTAATTTCCCTTGTCCGGTCATGATTAATGTACGTTTGCGTTGTTCAATACCATCGGCGATAATGCCCGCCACCTCTTCTGATGTCATCATTTTACCTTCATCCATACTGGTTTCGCCATGCGCAGCACCATCTTTCGATAAGGCGGTTACACGGATATTTGAAGCGGTAAAGCCCGGACAGGCCAATAAAACGTTTACACCAGTTTTTAGTAATTCGGTGCGTAAAGATTCCATAAAACCATTCATTGCAAATTTAGAGGCCGAATAACCTGTCCTGCCAGGCAAACCGCGGTAACCTGCAATTGATGATATGCCTACTACCGTTCCTTTGGTTTTTAAAATCTCAGGCAAAGCATATTTGGTACAGTAAACCGTTCCCCAAAAGTTCACATCCATCAGGTTTTTTAACACCGATAAATCCAGATCGTTAAAAAGGGCACGCATCGACAATCCTGCATTATTTACCAGAATATCAATTTTTTGAAAAGAAACCAAAGCCTGTTTGATAATCAGTTCGCAATCGGCCTCTTTACTTACATCAGCTTGAACCGCAACGGCCCTGATGTTATATTTTTTTTCCAGATCGGCGGTAATTTCGCAAAGGGTTACATATTGGCGGGCGGCTAAAACCAGATTGGCGCCACGTTTTGCAAATTCTTCGGCGCAGGCTTTTCCGATTCCACTCGACGCCCCGGTGATGATGATAACTTTATCTTTCATTAAAAAATGATTTTCTTTTTGAATGTTGAGTGCTTTATTCCTGTAATCCTAAAATCCTGTAAATCTTAATCCTATTTCATCATTGCAGTTTCGTAAGGCACACGGGTTACAATTGATCTGCCTAATGTAATTTCGTCGGTGTATTCGAGTTCGCCGCCAAATGCAATTCCGCGGGCAATGGTGGTTACCGGAACATTAAATTCTTTCAGCCTTTTATAGAGATAGAACAAAGTGGTATCGCCTTCCATATTCGGACTGAGCGCTAAAATTACTTCTTTAATGCCTCCTAATGCCATTCTGGCCACCAATCCATCAATAAACAAATCGGAAGGCCCAACACCGTCCATTGGAGAAATTAAGCCCCCTAAAACATGGTAAACTCCAAAATATTGTCCGGTATTTTCAATCGCCATTACATCGCGGGTATCTTCTACCACACAAATGGTTTCTTTATCGCGTTTTATCGAAGTACAGATTTCGCATACGGTATAATCAGAGATATTATGACAGGTAGTGCAATGTTTAATCTGCTGTTTTAACTTGATAAATGTATTGCCAAACTGGTTTACCTCCTCCTGCTCTTTGTTTAAAAGATGTAAAACCAAACGTAAAGCCGTTTTTTGCCCTACACCCGGAAGTTTCGAGAATTCGTTTACCGCATCTTCGAGCAGCTTGGATGAAAAATTCATGGTGCAAAAATAGGTAAAATGGTTTGTTAGTTCAATAGTTCATTAGTCATTGGTTCATTGGTCAATAGTTTAATGGTTAATAGTTCATAGCCAATAGTAACTGCAAATTACCAACTGAAAACCGGATATTGGTTCATAGCTCATGGTCAATAGTAACTGCAAATTGCCAACTGAAAACTGGTTCATAGTTCATGGTCAATAGTTAGATAGTTCATGGTCAATAGTAACTGCAAATTGCCAACTGAAAACTGGTTCATAGCTCATGGTCAATAGTAACTGCTAATTACAAACTGAAAACTGGATATTAGCTCATGGTCAATAGTTAGATAGTTCATAGCCAATGTTAACTGCAAATTGAAAACTGGTTCATAGTTCATGGTCAATAGTTCATAGCTAACGGTAACTGCAAATTGCCAATTGAAAACTGGATATTCGTTCATTGGTCAATGGTTTGATAGTCCATGGCTTGGTTGTTTGTGGTTAACTTGCTTATTAGTTCGATAGTCCGTTTGCTTAGGTCGCCATGCTATTGCAAATAGGCCATTAACTATTGAGCCATAGGCCATCAACCAAATAGCAAAACCTATTGACTTTAAATTCGAATTTCTTACATTTATCAGCTTAATACGAAACTATGTCTCCAACCATTCTATTGTGTTTCCTGATCGGTTACTTTTTATTGCTGATCATTATTTCCTTTGTAACCTCAAAAAACTCATCCGATAATTCGACCTTCTTTGTTGCCAACCGGAACTCTAAATGGTACCTGGTTGCCTTTGGAATGATCGGCACTGCCCTTTCGGGGGTTACCTTTATATCCGTACCTGGTGAAGTTGGAGCACCCAGCGGAAACCAGTTTCAATATTTCCAGTTTGTGCTGGGGAATGCGGTTGGCTTTATCATCATCGCTACAGTTTTGCTCCCGCTTTACTACCGGATGAACTTAACATCTATTTATAGCTATATCGAAAAGAGATTAGGCCACTATAGCTACAAAACCGCAGCATCGATCTTTTTATTGAGCCGTACATTGGGTTCAGCGACAAGATTGTATTTGGTAGTAATTGTTTTACAGCGTTTTATATTTGATAATTATGGAATCCCCTTCTGGTTAACGGTATTGATTTCGTTGGCATTGATATGGTCGTACACTTTTAAAGGTGGATTAAAAACCATCATTATTACCGATACTTTACAAACTTTTTTCCTCGTTTTATCGGTTTTCTTAACCATTTACTTCATCTGTAACAGCCTCAATTTCAATATCCCACAGGCATTTGAGACAGTAAAAAACAGTAGCTATTCCAAGATATTCTTTTTAGATGATTTCCTGACCAATAAGTTCTATTTCAGTAAACAGTTTATCGGTGGTATTTTTGTGACCATTGCCATGACGGGCTTAGACCAGGATCTGATGCAGAAAAACCTGAGCATGGGTACCATCAAGGAAGCACAGAAAAACATGTTCACTTTTACGGGTGTATTCGTGATCCTGAATGTTTTCTTTTTAAGCGTTGGAGCATTGTTATACATTTTCGCCACAAAAAACGGCATTGATATTCCTTTAGATCACATTACCGGAAAACCAAGAACAGATTTACTATTTCCGGAAATTGCGTTGAACAACCTGGGTGCTATACCAGCCATTATCTTTATGCTGGGTTTAACCGCTGCAACCTTTGCCACTACCGATTCGGCTTTAACGGCTTTAACCACCTCGTTTTGTGTCGACTTTTTAGGTATGGATAAGGCAGAAAATGTAAATGCAAAAGATGCGGTAAAAAAACGCCATACCGTACACGTCGCCTTTTCAATTTTGATGTTCCTGGTGATTATCGTCATCAATGCATTTAACAGTTCATCCGTAGTGAGTTTAATTTTCACCATTGCCTCTTACACCTACGGACCGCTTTTAGGGCTGTATAGTTTTGGATTATTTGTAAAAAAACGCGGACTTCATGATAAATTAGTGCCGATAGTTTGCTTATTATCACCTTTTTTATGTTACTTGCTTGCAACGAATTCGACCACTTTATTGGGCGGTTACGTTTTTAGTGTTGAACTGATTTTAATTAACGGTTTAATCACATTTATAGGCTTGTTGTTCATCAGCAAAAAAACTGATGCGCAAACCAAATTTTAATATTAGAATAACAGTATATGACGAGTGAAGAAAAAATTAGAAGTGCTTTTGAAAACAAAGACTGGCAGGAAATCAAAGTAACCGATTCCTGGCAAATTTTTAAAATCATGGCCGAATTTGTAGACGGCTTTGAAAAACTGGCTAAAATTGGCCCATGTGTTACCATTTACGGATCTGCCCGTACGGCCCAAACGCACAGATATTATCAATTGGCAGAACAATGTGGTAAATTACTAACCGATCGCGGTTACGGTGTTATTACAGGTGGTGGTCCGGGCATTATGGAAGCCGGTAACAAAGGCGCCCATACAAACGGTGGTAAATCAGTTGGTTTAAACATTGAATTACCTTTTGAGCAGTTCCACAATAAATATATCGATCATAATAAATTACTGGAGTTTGATTATTTCTTTGTACGTAAGGTGATGTTCATGAAATACAGTCAGGGTTTTGTGGTTTTACCAGGTGGATTTGGCACCATGGATGAGCTATTTGAAGCTTTAACCTTAATCCAGACCGGCAAAATTGCACGTTTCCCTATCGTATTGGTGGGCGTGGATTATTGGGGTGGATTAATTGACTGGATTAAAGGAACCATGTTGCAGAAGGAACACAATATCCACGAAGAAGATTTAAACCTTTTCAGGTTGGTAGATACCGCTGAAGAAGCTGCAGAGCATATTTTCCGTTTCTACGATAAATATGTACTTAAACCGAATTTCTAGATGGTTCAATAGTTCATTTGCCATTGGTTCATTAGTATGGTTAACAGAAAATTGCAAACTGATAATTGATAACTGAAAAAGTGCTTACAAACAATAAGCACTTTTTTTATGTCTTCATTTATTGTAACAACTGAAGAAAACTGCCATCTAAAATAAAACGTAATTAAAATGTCGAAATTTATCAATTGGAAAAGTAATTGGCTTAACGGAAACTTTCAGCTTTTTGCAGATGGTGTTCAAAAAGGTATGATTTCTTTTAGCAGCTGGAGAAGCGATGCAGAAAGTATGCTTGAGGATAAAAACTATCAATTTGTAAACGAAGGTTTTTGGCAATCGAGAACCAAAGTAATTGATAGAAAAACGCTTGAGGTGATTGCAATCATCAATTACGATAGCTGGAAATCGAAGGCTGTGATTAGTTTAAATACTGGCGAACAGTACGAATGGAAATCAACCGGCATCTGGAAATCGCAATGGACGGTAAGCAATTATAAGGATGAGCATATTATGTATACTTCGAGCAGCAACAGTGGCGCAATATCTTCCAATACAGATAATAAATTATTAATAATAGCCGGTTTATTTATTAAACAAATTTACAACAAACGGACAGCTCTCATGATTGCCTGCATCGTTCCGGTTATTACCACATCGACACTTCGTCATCATTAATTGTAAATTTAACCTTTTTGTGAGATGGAACAGGTATTAAGTTGGAGAAAAGGTTTATTTGATAGTAATTATCAGGTAATAAATAATGGCTATCTAAAATTTTCCATCAATTTTGGTTCGTGGAAAAATACGGCAATAGCCACTACTCAGGCAGGTATTTACCTGTTAAAAAGTGAAGGGTTTTCTAAACCGGAAACTAAAATTCTAGACAACCAGAATCAGGTTTTAGCCTTAATTACTTATGATTGGCTGGGTTTTAAAGCCAGGATTGTATTTGCCTCTGGCGAAACTTTCGATTGGAGTTATCAAAACAGCTGGTTAAGCCGTTGGTCTTTAAATAACCATAAAGACAAACAGATTCTTTTTAATGCTTCAGCAGGAAGTGGATTGATCCATACCAATGTTGATGATGATATGCTGGTACTATGTGGCCTTTTTATAAGGGAATACTATTCGAGACTGATTTTCGGCCTGATTATTTTTATATTCTGCGTGCTTACTTTTAAAAGTATTTTTTAGCTGTCATTCTGAGCGCAGCGAAGAATCTGTAAGCAACAATCTGGTCTTAGCATCTCGCTAAGACAATAAAAAATAAATTATTGAATGCCATAGCGAGACGCTCC
>NZ_JADCNK010000039.1:0-11565 GCF_014947265.1 Pedobacter sp. MR2016-19 | reverse complement strand
ACTTCACTGCTTCTTATACGGTAACACAGGCCGATATTGATAAAGGTGCTGTTTACAACATTGCAACAGCAACAGGTAAAGATCCTAAAGGCAACAACGTTACCGATCAGTCTGAAAGCGGCAACCCTTCAGGTCCTGGTACACCTCCTGTTGATCCTGCCTGTCCGGATTGCACGATTACACCACTTCCACAAACTGGTGCTTTGGTGCTTGTTAAAAAGGTAACTAACGTGGGAACTGGTGTACAGGGTGCCTTCGTGTTAAACAACAACATCGAATACACCTTCACGATCACTAATATAGGCAACACAACATTGAGCAATATTGTTCTTAATGATCCTTTGATCTTTGCCGGTACAAAAGTGATCCCTGGAGCACTTGCACCAGGTGCCACGGTAACTCATAAGGAAACTTATAAAATTACAGCTGCAGATATTGATAACGGAAAGGTAACAAACACTGCTGTGGCAACGGCCAAAGATCCTAAAGGCAATGATGTGAAAGACACATCGGGTACAGATACCGACAATGATACGGCTACGGAAACACCTTTAGCTAAACCGCCTGTAGCGAAAGATGACGCTGGTAAAACGCAGCAAAATAAACCGGTAACTGTCAATGTTCAAACTAATGATCTTCCTGGAAGCAAGCCTTTAGTGCCTGCAAGTACAACTGTGATTACCAATCCTGCTCATGGTACGGTTAAGGTGAATACAGATGGTACAGTAAATTATACACCTGATAACGGATATACAGGAACGGACACTTTTACCTATACCGTCACCGATGAAAACGGTCAGGTATCTAACTCTGCAATGGTAACAATTACTGTGATTCCTTCTAAGCCGGTCGCAATTGATGATCATGCCGAAACGGAATACAATAAGCCAGTATCAATTCCTGTACTTACCAACGACAGGATCGACGGATCTCCATTCGACAGATCGACGGTTGAAATTATTTCTTCTCCAACGCATGGAACACTGGTCGTTAATGTTGACGGAACTGTAATCTATACGCCATATAGCGGCTACACCGGGAAAGATCAGTTTACTTACCGTGTAAAAGACGAGAATGGAAACTGGACCAACGTGGCTATCGCGACTATCGATGTAACGGGCTTCTTTATACCTAATGTGTTTACGCCTAATGGTGATGGAAAGAATGATCTGTTCGTGATCGTAGGTATCGAAAACTACCAACAGGTAGAAATTGCAATCTTTAACAGATGGGGTAATGAAGTATACCGTAACAGCAACTACAAAAACACATGGGACGGTCAGGGCTTAAATGAAGGCACCTATTACTACATGATCACGCTGAGAAACGGCAACGATAAGCAGATTAAAAAAGGTTGGGTTTTAATTAAAAAATAAGTGTACGGCCGGGCAACCGGCCATATCAAAAAAGCTATGAAGATAAAAGGCATAAATAAATTAATACTGGTAGCAGCTTTGCTATGTTGTGGAACTACTCCGGTTCTTGCACAGCAGAACATCCAGTTTACACAATATATTTTCAATTCATTGAGCGTAAACCCGGCTTATGCCGGTTATAAGGAGGAATGGTTTGCCCAGATGGCCCTCAGAAGCCAATGGACAGGGATTCAGGGTGCTCCGAGGACCGGGCAGATTTCTATCGATGGGATTCTGGATCCGTATACGAAAAGAATGGGCCTGGGCTTACAGATTACGGCTGATAAGCTCGGCCCGCAATCGGCAAACTCTGCTTATGTCAATTATGCGTACCGAATCCGGTTAAATGATGAGGACACAAGAAGATTGAGCTTTGGTATTGGTGTCGGCCTCACGCAATATGGTTTAGATGGAAGCATGCTTAACCCGGTAGATGGTGGTGATCAATCGCTGCCAGTTGGTAAAATCAGCAATATCATTCCTGATGCCAGGTTTGGAGTGTACTACTCGAGTCCTAAATTTTATATTGGCGCATCTGTAATGGATCTATTTTCTAAATCCTACGACAATGCAATCTTCCGTTGGAGCGATGGTAGTAATGAAAATATCAGGCGCCAGCGTCATATGTATTTGATTACGGGCATGTTGGTCGATCTGAATGACGATACTAAACTACGCCCGAGTATTATGGTTAAAGAGGATTTTAAAGGGCCAACCAGTTTAGATGTAGGCGCAATGGTCATCTTCGGTGGAAAAGTATGGTTCGGTGGGGCATACCGCACCGGTGTAAAAACCTGGAACAAAAAATATACTGATGGACAAGATCTTAGTCAATTGAACGCAATTTCAGGCATCGCCCAATTTTATGTTGACAAACGTTTTCGCATCGGCTATTCTTACGATTATGCGCTGAGTAAGCTCGGGAGCATCTCAAACGGTACGCACGAGATCACCCTCGGAATGACCTTTCCACGGAAGGATATTCGTTTACTGAGTCCAAGATTTTTTTAATATGATACTTTGTTACATCCTAAAAGCAACAGCCGGCGTGGTCTGGTTGATGTTATTATCCATCTTAGTCGTGTCGGCTTTCGTTATTGGCCTGGTAGAATTAATAGAACACATTAAGATCACTTTAACCAAAAATTTGATATGAACAACCATTATAGGAAATTTAGTTTAGTCATTGTTGTCCTCTCAATCCTGCTCGGATCGGCAAATGCTCAGGAACAACCCGGGGTCCGTGAAAGGGCTCAGATGCTTTTAAATCAATATAGCTATGCAAACGCTGCCACTCTAATCCAAAAACTGGTGGACAAGGATAATCCGAGACTTAAAGACCTTGAAAATCTCGCTCTGTGTTACCGCAATATGAACGACTTTGAAGCTGCTGAAACCTGGTACTCGCGCGTTATCGCTATGCCTGAAAGTTCGGCCATCAACCTACTCTATTATGGCGAAATGCTGAAAGCAAATCTTAAATACGCAGAGGCAAAAAAGGTGTTTTCTGACTATTCCGCCAAGGTCGGGCTTACGCCTCAGGTGGCCTTGCAACTTGCAGGCTGCGACTCTGCCATTACCTGGATGGCAAATCCGCTCCCCTACCAGATTAGAAATGAAACGGGGGTAAATACGCCGCTTTCGGAGTTCTCAGCCTACCCTATGGGAAAACTTGTGTATTTTACCGGAGAGCCGGAAAATAAAGGATTGAACAGAACTTATGGCTGGACGGGAAATAGCTTTCTTAAAATCTATGCCTCAATGTCGGATATGGAGCATAACCTCACTAATCCTGTGGTGATAAAATCAGGCCTTAATGATGCTCCGTTTCATCAGGGACCGCTCGTATCGGACAAGTCCCAAACCGTTTTTTACGTTACCCGCACTTACACGGGCAGCGAGGGTGAAGTGGGTAAAGCTGGCAAACGAAAATACAAAACAAGTAACCTCGAACTTTATATTTACACGAAGAATAAGCAGACTGGAACTTACCAGGTGCAGCCCTTTGCGTATAACAAACCTAAAGAATACTCCGTTGGTCATGCAAGTCTGAGTTCCGACGAAAAAACGCTGTATTTTGTGTCTGATATGCCCGGAACATTAGGCGGAACAGATATCTGGTATAGCGACCTGCAGTCTGACGGTACCTGGGGAAAACCTATTAATGTAGGGCCATCGGTAAATACTGCTGGCAACGAAATGTTTCCTTCGGTAAGTGAAACTGGTACACTATACTTTTCTACAGACGGATTGCCAGGAATGGGCGGCCTGGATATTTTCAGCAGCAAGGGTAATAAATCCAACTGGACGAAAGCAGTAAATTTAAGGTATCCTGTTAACTCTGCTGCAGATGACTTTGCTTTCTTTACCACCGGGCCAACCCCCGATGGAATTACCGGATATCTGGCATCTAACCGTAAAGGTGGGCAGGGTTCTGACGACATCTATACGTTCAACTACTCCCGTCCGAAAATCATTCTCGCGCTACGTGGGGTAGCGTTCAACAAGAAAACTCAGGAACGCCTTTCTGATGTGACAGTTACCCTGTCGAAGGACGGATCAGGTATCGTAGCAAAAAAAATCAATGAACAGGATGGTACCTTCTTCTTTCAGCTTGATAAAGAAAGCGACTATAAAGTGCTTGGAACCAAAATAAAGTTCTACGCAGACTCAGCAATGTTAACCACAAAAGGGCTGACAAAATCAGACACTTTATATGCTGAATTGCGCTTAGAGCCGTTGTTTGAGGAGGGTAAAACACTGAGACTTGCGAATATTCATTACGACTTTGACAAAGACAATATCCGGGCTGATGCGGCAAAAATATTGAATGAGCTGGTCCGCACCATGAGGGATAACCCTACCCTGGAAATTGAACTTGCTTCTCATACAGATAGTCGTGGTGTAGATATCTACAACCTGGACCTTTCTCAACGGAGAGCAAGATCTGTAGTCAATTACCTGGTAAGCCGGGGTATCGCGAGAAGCAGGATGACTGCCAAAGGCTATGGCGAAACACGTTTGCTTAACCGCTGCTCAAATGGCGCGAGCTGTTCTGCAGCAGAACATCAGCAAAATAGAAGAACAGAATTTACCATTTTAAAATATTAGTAATAGCACTTTCCTGCCTGGCACACCTAGGTAGGAAAGCTCGTAAATTATGGATGATAAAGCATTAAAAGAACTAAGAGCCCGCGTCTGTTTAAAGGCCGGGCTCAGTTCTGTTACTTCCTGGGATTGCAAATTTTTGTCGGAAGAGATTTCTAAGAGCACTAAAAAAATGATCAGCGCAACTACCTTGAAAAGATTCTTCGGCCTGGTAGCCGTAAAATACAAACTATCAAAATATACGCTAAGTATATTGGAGGAATATGCGGATTAACGTTTACTTTTCATCAGCAAGCCGTCCTTGTTTCCCATTTTGTTTTTTTTGAACGAGTAATCTTCGGGATACGAGGGGAACAACCTGTTAAGCTTTCGATGATGAAGCTTATATATATCAATAATTAAATCGCATTAAATTATATTTTTGACAATCTTTAACTTAATCAATTACAGTCAAATAGTTGCAAAAAATTGATGAGCATGTGTTGAGCGGCTTCATTCTTAGGGTTTAAAATGTTGATATTCAGTAGTGTGTTGTGTGGTATTCAAGTCTAGTCCATTCCGCTTTTTTGCCTAATAATCATTTTGATAAAAATATTTTGAATGAGGCTCAGTGTGTTACGCATTTATTAATTAAAAAGTCGGTTACTATAGTGATAAACTGAATATAGTGTATATATTTGCAATCCTGAAAGGGAAAGAGGTTCGAACTTTAAAGAAGAACAAAAGGAGTGGTAGTTCAGCTGGTTAGAATGCCTGCCTGTCACGCAGGAGGTCGCGGGTTCGAGTCCCGTCCATTCCGCCAAGTGACATTACAAAATGTATCAAAAGCCTCTATGTATTTCTAGAGGCTTTTTAGCTTTTACAGCATCCCAAAAAATTTAGATTTTCTTAAAATATAGGTGGACAAATAGAGCGCACTTTACTGTTTATAAAGTTGGTGCGCTAAATCCTGTATAAAAATCTGTTAATCAGGTTGTTAGAGTGCCGAATATCTTGATTGTAAAGAACAACAATCTTAATTTTATAACTTTTAAATTATTTTAAAATGAGTGCAAAATTTAGTTTGTTATTCTTTCTTAAAAGAAGAGGGGGTGACTCGTTGTGGATTTACTTGTCGTTTTTGATTTATAATACTAGAATTAGTTTACACCACTTTTGTGGCCGGCGCGAATTGGCTTTACAGGAAGCAGCCGAAAAACTACCCTCGGTAATACCAAAGTATGCGATTTATCGGATGAAAAAGGCCGAATTGAGCTGTACAACTGGATTGCCGAAAACCATAGCGATTTAAATGTATTGGTAAATAACGCCGGGATCCAAAATTGGATGAAGATAGGCAATGATGATTTTTATGAAAAAGCAAACGACGAAATCGCCACCAATGTTTTGGCTCCGATCCATTTACCTTGAACTGGGCTTTGAGAGCTTATCTCATTTTTCGAGGTCGTTTAAAAAGAAATTTGGGAAAGCGCCTACAGCTTACAACTAAATTGCCAAAAGATTGGATCCCCCACCCAATCCGTACTTACAAAGCCCCTGCTAACCAACAAAATAAACCACTAAACATAAACACATCAATACGGCCAAAAGCTGTATCTGTTAGCACAATACTGGCTCCTCATTCTGCCCCCCATATGCCCTTATTTAACTTCAACATAGTGCGAATATATCTTCCAGATAACTCTACGTTACGCATAAAGCGTGTGGTGCCCTTATCATTTTGTAACCTATTATTACCAATCCGTACTCACATTTGACCAAAGAGTGTATTGTTTTTAGTTAGGCATTTCAATATATATATGTTTGAATAGTTAAAAAGATCACCTAGAAAATAAATCATATGAAAAGTAAAGCAATCCTGATCAGTATCCCATTTATATTAATGCTCTCTGTTTTTTCTTTTACGGTTAACGGCCAGGAAAATAAATCATTGAAATTATCGGGAACTATTTTAGATTCCCTTAGCAATCTCCCTTTACCCAGCGCCGGCCTTATTCTTAAAAACCAAACAAGTGGAACGGAGCAAAAGGGAATGGCTAATACTGCTGGTATTTATTCATTTAGTTTGTTGGATACAGGTACCTATTCGTTACTTGTAAAGTATGTTGGCTATAAAGACTATCAATACAAAAACATCAGGGTTTTTGATAAAGATGTGTTATTGCCATCAATTAAATTATCTTCTGAACTGAATAATTTAAAATCTGTAAACGTCATCTCTAGGAAACCATTTATTACACAGTCCCTTGATCGGGTAACAATGAATGTATCCGAAAGTTCATTATCGGCCGGTACCACCGCGCTCGAGATCCTGCAGCAGGCCCCAGGTGTTCAGTTAACCCAATCTGGTGGCATATCATTGAAATCTAAAGCCGTTTCGGTTTATATCGACGGGCGGCCAAGTTACCTGGGCGGAGAGGAGCTTAAAAACTGGTTGAGTGCCCAGCCGAGCAATGCTATCGATAAAATAGAACTGATCAGTAACCCCTCCGCCAAATACGATGCATCATCATCAGCGATTATCAATATTAAAACAACCAAAATGTTGAACTACGGAACAAATGGAAGTTTTACTGTAGGTGCAGGTGTCGGCAAATTCGGAAGAGGCAATTCGGGCTTGAATTTAAATTACCGTAAAGAAAAAGTGAATGTATACGGCAGTTATAATTTTATGGGCCTAAAACAGTTTTCTACCCTCGAAAACAACCGCATACTCCAAAACAATAACCTGTATACCTACTTAAACGAAAACCAATATTCGGAAAAACGGACGGATCTTCATTCGGTAAAAGCAGGAGTAGATTACGATATTAACCAGAAAACCACCGTAGGTGTTTTGTTAAGGGGGAGCTTTACCAGCAGAACACGGAACGATGACTCCAATACCCCTATTGGCCTGATAAACAAACCTGTTGATTCGACGATATTTACAAAAGTAGTTGGAAATTCTTCATGGAATAGTCCATCGGCAAATGTTTTCTACAAATTTAATGATGCTGCAAGTAAACAATCGCTTACCATTAACGGCGATTACTACAGGTATGGTAAATCATCCAGTAACGATTATACAACAAATTACTTTGGGAGTTCTAACCAGGAATTACGTTCGGATAACGAATTGCGGGATAATTCTCCCGGACACATTACAATCAAATCTGTAACAGCCGATTATGAAAAAACGATTAAACTGGGAAAGGTATCGTTTGGATTAAAAAGTGCTTTTACAACGACCGATAATGATGTAAAATGGGAAAACCTAAAGGACAATAGCTGGCTGGTTGACCCGGGAAAAACAAATCATTTTATTTATGACGAAAACGTAAATGCAGCTTATTTCGGATTGTCCAGACAAATTAAAAAGGTTGGCATCCAGTTAATGGTACGAGGTGAACAAACCAATATTACCGGCAATTCGATTACCATGGGCAGCGAATTCACAAAAAACTATTTCCAGTTGTTTCCGAGCCTGGCTTTTCAATATAGCAAATCAGCCAAAAACCAGTTTTCTTTTGCCTACAGAAAAAGTATAGAAAGGCCGCTTTACCAATATGTAAATCCATTTTTACTGTTTCAAAGTACTTACAACTATTTTCAGGGAAACCCAAATCTTGATCCGATGACCAAGCATGAACTGGAATTATCATGGGCATACAAACAAACTGTATTTACCTCGTTAAGCTATAATTACATCAAAAATTTCTACGGCACATTTTACAAACAGGATATGGCAACAAAAGGCATTATAAGCTACTTCGATAATTATAAATACGGCCAATCGATAAACTTAAATGTTGCAGTAAGCAAAGCGATACGTAAATGGTGGGGATTTAATGGCAATTTATCAAGCAGTTACTTTAAAGGATCATATCCTTCGGTTCAGACTGAAAAATCGACCCCTAATATAAACCTGACCGTAAATAACGGATTTCTATTTAAAAAAGGCTGGAGTGTAGATTTGATGGGGCTATTTACCTCGCCGTACTCTGACGGATTTTACCACTACAATGCTAATTACCTGGTAAATGTGGGGGTTACCAAGGTACTTAACAAAAACTCGAGTATTAAATTAACCTCTAGCGACATTTTTAAGACTTATCAAACCTATTATACAACACAATACAGCAACATCAATTTACAGAATATAGCAAGGTACGATACGCGTTCCATTACCCTTACCTATTCGCAAAAATTTGGCAACGTTAGGGTGAAAAAACAAAACGACCGTAAAGTTGGAATAGAGAGAGAAGAAAAAAGAATTGGACAATAAGGGGCTTAACGGATAAAATTATGTTACAGATAAAAAACATTACAAAACAATACACTAACCAGTTGGCATTGGATAATGTAAGTTTTAATATTCCTCCGAAAGAAATTTTTGGCCTCCTTGGACCAAATGGGGCGGGCAAAACAACTTTGTTGAGGATAATAAACCAAATACTACCAACAGATAAAGGCTCGGTGATGATTGGCGACGAGAAGCTCCAGCCTAAACACATCCGCAAAATTGGTTATTTGCCAGAGGAGCGTGGGCTTTATAAAAAGATGCCTGTTGAAGGACAACTTCTGTACCTGAGCCAACTAAGGGGATTAAGCCATGGAGAGGCTAAAAAGCAGGCAGATTATTGGCTTAAAAAGCTCTTTATATCCGACTTAAGGAACAAAAAACTCGAGCAGCTTTCAAAAGGGATGCAGCAGAAGGTTCAGTTTATTGCAGCAGTAATACACAAACCCGAGCTTATTATTTTAGACGAACCATTTACCGGGTTTGATCCGGTTACAGCCGAATTGATCAAAGAAAATATACTCGAGCTTAACCAAAACGGGGCAACCATCATTCTTTCAACGCACCGCATGGAATCAGTAGAGAAATTGTGTAATTCCATCGTATTGATCAACAAGTCGAAAAAAGTATTGGAAGGAAGTGTAAGGGATTTAAAAGAGGCTTTTAAGGATTCGAGCTATAGCTTTTGTTACAAAGGCAGTCTTAATCATCTGTTAACAAATAAAGGCATAACCGTTTTATCCAAAGAGGTGGTCAACAATGTAAACCAGGTGGCAATAAAAACCAATGGGTTATATACTGCAGATCAGTTCCTCAAAGATTCACTTAGCGAGCACATTCAGCTTGTTAGTTTTAACGAGATAATTCCTTCAATGAACGAGGTTTTTATAAAAGCAGTTGATCTTAAAAATTAATATTATGAACAAGTTATTTTTAATTATAAAGAGAGAGTATTTAACAAGAGTTCAGAAACGATCTTTCTTGTTGATAACGGTGATCTGTCCTGTTCTGATTTACCTGCTGCTTATGGGGGTAAGAAAAATAAATGAAAATCAGAAGATTAAACTCAATAAGGTTATTGTTGTAGAACAACGCGATGATTTATTTTCAGGCTTAACATCAATAGCCGGGCTAAAAACAGAATATGCGGATATAGGGCTGGACGAAATTAAAAAAAGGATTGCCGAAAATCAGAACACCATCGTTTTGTATGTTTCAACGGCTTTTAAAAATACGCACCAGATAGAAATATATTCTTCAAATAATATCGCCGGTTCTATTTTAAACTCTATCCAAAACCAGTTACAATATCTTTTTTTAAATGAAAGTTTAAAAAAATCAGGTGCTGAAATAAACAGTACCAGGTTATCCTTCAAAGAAAACACCCTGGTTGCTGGCGCCTACACCAATGTAAAAACCCTGGGTACAATCGGAATACTTTTAGCCACACTGGTTTTTTTATCCATTTTTATGTACAGTAACCAGGTGATGAGAGGGGTGATAGAAGAAAAATCGAGCAGGATTGTAGAGATTATCATTTCATCGGTAAAACCATTCGAATTAATGTTAGGGAAGATTGTTGGCGTAGGCATGGTAGGCATTACACAATTTTTACTGTGGATCTGCATTGCGTACTTCGGTATCAACTACTTTAAAGTGTTTGATATAGACTTTGGAGGTTTGCTTTCGGGCATAAAAATACCATATAGCATGCCTGTTATTATTGCTGTGCCCTTTGCATATTTTATAGGGGGATATTTTTTATACAGTGCTTTATTTGCCGCCGTAGGATCGATGATTGATAATGAATCTGAATCGCAACAGTTTGTTGTTCCGGTAACAGCCCCGCTCATATTTACCTTAATGCTCGCGCAAACAGCTATTTTAAATGATCCGAACGGTAATATTGCTTATTGGCTGTCGGTAATTCCTTTCACTTCACCGATAGCGATGATGGTAAGGTTTCCGATGGGTGTTCCGGTTCATCAAATTATCCTATCACTTGGTTTGCTTTTGATATGCTTCGTTTTAATTACCTGGGTATCATCAAAAATTTATAAAAATGGAATTCTCGCAAATAATAAGAAATTATGGTTCTGGAACCTTATTAAGGGGATAGATATTAAAAAAATAACAAATAAATAAAGCGTAAGCCGAAAAGCTGACAGAGTAGGCAATACCACTAAAATTACAATCATGAAATCAAAACAATTCGACAAAAACAACAAATTAAGTCTCGACAAAAAAACCATTGCAAAGCTTGATCAGAGCACACTGAGCAGCGTAAATGGCGGTAACGAGGCTGGTACTACCTGGGAAACAACAACTACTACATCTCTTATCCCCGGAACAGAATGGACCATGTTTACCACTTTTACCACGGCATATTAAGCTACCTATAAAACCAAAACAGCCGAAAATCGTAGCGTGTGTAGACTAAGCTGCACGAGCATGTTTTCCTAACTGTAAATAAAGCGTAAGCCGAAAAGCTGATAGAGTAGGCACCATTACTAAAATTTACAATCATGAAATCAAAACAATTCGACAAAAACAACAAATTAAGCCTGGACAAAAAAACCATCGCTAAACTCGATCAAAGCGCATTAAGTAGCATAAATGGCGGTAACGAGGCAGCTGGCACAACATGGAGTACCGCTACCACAGCTACCGTTATCCCTGGTACAGAGTGGACTGCATTTACCACTTTCACTACAGCATATTAAGCTACCTATAACCAAAACAGCAAACCTTTTCCTTGTG
>NZ_JADCNK010000038.1:0-18174 GCF_014947265.1 Pedobacter sp. MR2016-19 | reverse complement strand
GAACGTAATAGCATTGTGAACGTACCTATGAGGCACTAAAAAGTAATCCTAATGTATAAGGATGCTTTTTTAATGGCTTGATCAATATTTGGCCGGGTATGGCCACTACGCCAATGTTTTATCTACTATTAAAAAAGTGTTCCTGTAATTAGTGAAGATAATAACTAGCTATTGATCTGCCTTCTGATCCTGGATAAAGATTGTGGTGTGATGCCCAAATAAGAAGCTACATCTGTTAATGATACGCGCAGGGCAATATCGGCCTGACGGGCAACAAACAACCGGTATCTATTGGCAGAATCCTGCCCCAAATAGGCATTTCGGATATTGATCTTGTCTATCAAAGCTTGTTGTGTAATCTGATCAATAAGTGTTTTTAGATAGGGTACCTGTTCGTAAAGTTTCAAAAGTGCTGTTCTGCTAATGCCTAAAACTTCACAATTGCAGGCTGCTTGTATACACTCTTCTGCTGGTATCTGCTTATGGAAACTATTCAATATCGTACAAAACTGATTTTCCTTTAAAAAATAATGAGTCACTTCATTCCCCTTTTCATTTCGGATAACGATCCGGAGTACGCCATCAACAATAAAAAAAAGTTCTTTGCTAATACTGCCTGGCTGGGAAAGCGCTTCTCCTTCTTTAAACATTTTGAGATTAAAGGCTTCTATGATATACTGTTCTTCTTCTGCCGAAATTTGATGGTACAGTTTCAGGTAGCTGATAAGTTTGTTCGGCATTGGGATTTATATATGATATGGAGTTGAGTTGAACAAAAATACAAGCTCAAACCGTTTTTACCAATTGGTAAGTGAATTGGTCGTTGATATCTCAAAATTTGCACTTCAATTTACAACATCATGAAAATAAAAGCAAATAAATTTACACTCAAAGGAAAAACAGTGATCATATTAGGTGGAAGCTCAGGTCTAGGTTTTGCAACCGCACAGGCCGCAGCGTACGATGGTGCAAAAGTGGTAATTGTTTCCGGTAATGAAAACAGGATTAATGAGGCATTAAAATCCTTACCCGAAAACTGCAAAGGCTTTGCCGTAGATCTGAGTAAAGAAGAAAACATCAAACAGTTTTTTAATTCAGCAGAATCTTTCGATCACCTGGTATATACCGCAGGCGAAAATCTGGTATTGAATACGGTTGATGAAACTGACCTGGATGATGCCCGTCAGTTTTTTACATTAAGGTATTGGGGTGCTTTTGCTGCAGTTAAATATGCAGCAAAGAAAATTAAGGCAGGTGGTTCTATTAATTTAACAGGAGGTATTGCCAGCCCACGGCCAAGTGCCGGCTGGGGCGTAGCAGCCAGTATTTGTGGCGCCATGGAAGGTTTTACCCGTGCAATGGCTGTAGAACTGGCACCAGTACGTATAAATTTGGTATCGCCAGGTGTGGTTAAAACCAATTTATGGAACAGCATGAGCGATGAGGATAGAAATAACCTCTATGTTGGTATGGGTGAACGTTTACCTGTAAAGCGCGTTGGAGAAGCCGGCGATATTGCACAGGCATTTTTATACACCATGAAACAACAATACGGCACAGGGCAAGTAATTGTGGTAGATGGTGGTTCGGTATTGGTGTAATTCACAATAAAAAAATCGTCATTTCGATCAGAGGGCAACGCAGTCTAGAAACCAGGTAGTGCTTAGCGAAGCTAAATCTATTGAAGATCGCCCCATTTCATTACGTTTCATCCGATAGCTCTCGGATCAAGATGACGACTTTCCGCAACTCCAATATATCACACTATTTGCCGTTTTAATGCTTTAAGTTGCGTGGCCAATAACACTCCTCCAAGGGTGGCAGTGAGAAAAACGCCTTCGAATATCAATAACCTTTTTCTCGTTTTAAAACCACGGTAAAAAGTATGCGCCGCCATTATACCCAGGCCAACAAACTCAATATTGCGCTGCACCCTTTTCGATGAATCTTTATTTTTGATTAAAGCAATATGCATTAGCTCATCTATTAAACTGATGTTTCTTGAAATACCTTTTCTAATCTGTTTTTTGCTTGCCGAAGTACCTAATTTTTTAGCAGCACTTTGTAATCCTGTAGTGGTAATCTCATTAATCAAACGGGTTTTAGTATCCTTTTTTTCCATATCACTTTCCTTAGGTCCTATTATTTCAACCGACATAAAGGAATATGGTTTTGATTAATTGAGAATTGTGTGATCAGCAATTTTTATTTTTAAGATAGGATAACCAGATCAATATCTTTCATCGCCAGATTCTTGAGCAAGCCATTAAAAACCGCAGTACGTAAAATTACCTGAAAAATATTAAGATGAGGTTTACCAATGCATATCGTGGTTACTTCTTTTTCAGTGGCGATATCGATGATGGTCCTGGTAATAGCGTTACTTTTTATTTTAATTACTTCAGCACCCAGTTCGGTAGCCAGTTTAAAATGATTAATCAGATGGCGTTGTTTATCCAGTTTAATGCGTTCCATGCTTTCACTATCGCTTTGCACATACAATACCATCCATGGCGACCGGTAATAGGAAGCAAGTCTTGCTGTTTTCCGGATCACTACACCTGCGGTTTCTGCGTTGGAAGAAATACAAGCCAAAAAGCGTTCGGGCCTAAGTTTAATTGATTTGGGAATTTCGGTCTGGATTTTCCGCTCCACCTGGTGCACCACCTCTTTTAAAGCCAGTTCGCGCAGCTGAAGAATTTTATCAGATTGAAAAAAATTACCCAATGCCCTTTCGATCTTTGATTGATCGTAAATTTTGCCTTCTTTAAGGCGGGTAACCAGTTCATCAGCTGTAAGGTCGATATTTACGATCTCATCGGCTAGCTCCAATATCTTATCCGGGATCCGTTCGGTAACAGCTATGCCTGTAATCTGCTCAATTTCTTCATTAATGCTTTCCAGGTGCTGAATATTTACTGCAGAGATTACGCTGATCCCTGCCTCAAGCAGATCGAAAACATCCTGCCAGCGTTTGGTGTTTTTACTACCTTCGGCATTGGTATGGGCGAGTTCATCCACAATTACAATCTCCGGATGGCGATTCATGATTCCTTTAAGGTCCATCTCTTCGATTTCCTTGCCCCGATAAAAGATTTTCCGCCTCGGAATAACCGGAAGACCCGCAACAAGTGCTTCTGTTTCTACCCTTTTGTGGGTTTCAACGTAACCGATACAAATATCTACGCCATTCCGCAGTAATGCATGCGATTCCTGAAGCATACGGTAAGTTTTACCCACACCAGCACTCATGCCAATATAGATTTTGAGCTTTCCGCGCCTGGATTTTTTAACCAGATCTAAAAAATGTCTGACCGACTCTTCTTTTTGTTCTTCTTCCATCATATTTACCAGGTAACATTCATTATTCCTTTTTCTATCAATATAGTAATTGCAACAATCATAACCAATGTAAATAATACGATCATAAACCTAAAATAGATCTTATTATAAAGCAGTTTAAAGTATTTTTCTGCAGCATAACTTCTTTTTTTTACACCTATTTTATTCCTTTTTAACGAATTCAATTTTCGCATCATTAATATTCCTGAGAATGCTAAAAACAGACTAAATATGATTTCTATATAGGGATGCATTGTTTTTGGATTTTCAAAAAATTCATTTCTAAAGGGTCGTCATCTCGACTGGAGTGCAACGAAATGGAGAGATCTATGTAACAGATACTCAACAGATCTCTCCACTACGGTCGAGATGACGGCACTTATTTTTTAAAACGATACCGCAATACTTGCCGTTAAACTTGCATTGGCATTAACCGCAGCGCCCTCCCTGGCAAATATTTTGTCTTTGCTATCGTAGGCTTTTCCTTCCAACCTCACAACAGCATTGGCGATTGGCGAGTAATCAAGATTTAAAGAATAACCTTTGGTTTTAAAACCTTGTGGTGTGCCGGTGGCAATAAAAATTCCGTTTTTATCTTCATAATATTCAAATCTTCCGGCAACGGCCCATTTTGGTGCAAATTTATATTGTGCAATGGCTACCGGAGAAATAACTTCGCTTTTATCACTACCGCCTTTTTGTTTTTGTTGCGTGCCGTAATCAAATCCAAGGGTTACACCAAACTTATCGGTAAGCTGAAAAACCCCATAAACATTGTGGTAAAACCTGTTTACCCGAACAGAATCAGCACCTTCTGTTCCAAGATAATTGCTGTAATTTACGGTAATTTTATCGGTTGGTTTCCAGGTCAGCTGAAGTCCACCAGCAGGTTTATTATTTCCATTCTGGCGGGTAATGCGCTGCCATCCATTCAGGTACAATGCGGTAGCTGTAAATTTACCATCTTTGGTACCATAAGTAATTTTGGCACCCGATTCGTAGTAAGGTGTATTTTCTGAAGAAATATTTCTGGTAAGTACCCAACAATCTTTCGAAACCGCGCCTTCGAAACCGATATGCGAAGAAAAGATTCCGGCATCAATCCAAAGGTTTTCTGTTTTGGATAATTTTACCCCGGCATTGGCCTCAAAGATATTTTTTAATACACCAGGCTCGGCAGCAAGATTAGCATTGGCATAAGTTCCTGCCATTACTGCTAAATTAGCCCTGATCATTCCGGTATCATAAGCGGCCTTGATAAAACCAAGGTTCAGGTTTACTTCGTTTGCCCGGTTATGCGAATAAATAAAACCCGGACGGTTATGGTCTGCAGGTTTATTAAAATCGTATCCATAATAGGCTTCAAGGTAACCCGTCACTTTAATTTTTGGTTCTTCTTGTGCTCCTGCAATGAATCCTGTAGTAAGTGTAGCGGCAAGTAATAGTATTTTTTTCATTTTATCTGACTGTTTTGTATTAGGCAAAGCCTAAGGCCCAGGCTAGTTGGCACCAGACCTTAAAGCATTGCCGTTGTTATTGTTTTGGGAAATATTTTTTGAGTAGTTAAAGTTCCAAATGTTCGTCATTCCCGCGCAGGCGGGAATCTTAATTCAGCATACATTGGCATTAAGATCCCCAATCAAGTTGGGAATGACGATCCCTCGCAACCTATCATCGTCATATCTATCCTTTTAGTTTTGGCAAACGCATTTGGACAGACTGCAAAGTCGCTAACTAAAGTGCATCAAGAGCAAGATTTAATTTCAGCACATTTACTGATGAAGGGCCGAATACACCCATAAATGGTTTAAGTGTGTTCATGGCAACCAGTTCTTTCACTTTTTTCACATCGATTTTACGGGCTGCAGCAACCCTTTCGATCTGAATGGCTGCACCCTGTTCAGAAATATTTGGATCAAGTCCGCTTCCTGAAGCAGTAACCATATCAGCAGGGATATCTGATTTTTTGATGCTCGGATTATATTTCAATAAAGTATCAATCCGTGATTGCACTTCTTTTAAATAGTCAGGATTAGATGGCCCTTTGTTAGAACCTGCAGAACCCGCTGCATTGTAGGCAACTGCTGATGGTCTTCCCCAGAAATATTGAGGTTTGGTAAACGACTGACCCAATAATGCATAACCTACTGTTTTACCATTTTTGGTGACTTTTTCTCCTCCCCCGTTTCCTTTAGACATTTTACCGATAAAGGCAACAGTAACTGGATATATCACGCATAACAATACCAATAATACAAGTGTTAAGCGGATGGATTGAATGATGTACTTTTTCATCTTTTTATTTTTTTAAATTCTTATTCGATTCGTCATTCCCAACTCGATTGGGAATCTTAAAGCACCTGCATTACGATTCCCGCATACGCGGGAATGACGGAAACTTCTACACAAATAATCCGACCAATAAATCGATTATTTTAATCCCTATAAATGGTGCTACCACGCCGCCGATACCATATATAAATAGGTTTCTACGTAATAAGGCAGTTGCACCGATAGGTTTGTAGGCCACACCTTTTAAAGCCAGTGGGATCAGGATTGGAATAATGATGGCGTTAAAAATCACCGCAGACATAATTGCTGATTCTGGTGAATGCAGGCCCATAATATTCAGGCTTTGCAAAGCAGGAATTGATGCAATAAACAAGGCCGGAACGATTGCAAAATACTTGGCCACATCATTCGCGATGGAAAAAGTGGTTAATGTACCGCGGGTAATCAGCAATTGTTTGCCGATTTCTACGATCTCAATCAGTTTGGTAGGATCATTATCCAAATCGACCATGTTACCGGCTTCTTTTGCAGCCTGTGTTCCACTGTTCATGGCTACACCCACATCGGCCTGCGCCAAAGCAGGGGCATCATTGGTACCGTCACCCATCATGGCTACCAGCTTACCAAGGGTTTGTTCATCTTTGATGTAATTCATTTTATCCTCGGGTTTAGCCTCTGCAATAAAATCATCAACACCTGCTTTTTCTGCAATATATTTAGCCGTTAACGGGTTATCTCCGGTAACCATTACTGTTTTTACACCCATTTTCCTTAAGCGCTCAAAACGTTCGCTGATACCAGGTTTAATAATGTCCTGTAATTCGATTACGCCAAGGGCTTTTTCATTTTCGGACACGACAAGTGGTGTTCCTCCATTGGTAGCAATAGCCTTTACATGGTTTTCGATATCAGAAGGAAAAATATTCCCGGCTTTTTCAACAATATTCCTGATCGAATCGAAGGCACCTTTTCTGATCCTTCTTCCATCTACAGTATCCAATCCGCTCGAACGGGTTTCGGCAGTAAACTTGATGAATGTTGATCCCTCTGGCGTTCCGGCAGATTTGAAACCTTGTTCAGCAGCCAGTTCGATAATCGATTTTCCTTCCGGGGTTTCATCAGCCAATGAGCTTAACACACAGGCATCTGTAAAAGCTTTAATGTTTACACCTGCTGTTGGGTAAAAATTAGTGGCTTTACGGTTACCAATGGTGATGGTTCCTGTTTTATCTAAAAGTAATACATCAATGTCACCCGCAGTTTCTACCGCTTTACCCGATTTGGTAATCACATTGGCTCTTAATGCCCTGTCCATTCCGGCAATACCAATAGCAGATAAAAGTCCGCCGATAGTGGTTGGGATTAAACATACAAACAGGGAAATTAACGATGCAATGGTTATTGGGGTATTGGCATAATCAGCAAACGGTTTCAAGGTTACGCATACAATGATAAACACCAGGGTAAAACTGGCCAGCAGAATGGTCAAAGCTATCTCGTTTGGTGTTTTCTGACGTGATGCACCTTCAACCAAAGCAATCATCTTATCTAAAAAGCTTTCTCCTGGAGCAGTGCTTACCTGAACTTTAATCTCATCAGATAAAACTTTTGTACCACCAGTTACCGAAGATTTATCACCTCCAGATTCACGGATTACCGGGGCAGACTCACCAGTAATTGCCGATTCGTCAATAGTGGCAATCCCTTCAATAATCTCTCCATCTGTTGGAATGGTATCGCCTGTTTCGCAAACGAACACATCGCCTTTTTTTAATTGATTGGATGAACGAATTTCGATGGTTCCGTTGGCCAAAAGCACTTTGGCTGGCGTTTCTTCCCTTGTTTTACGAAGGCTGTCGGCCTGTGCCTTGCCTCTTGCTTCTGCAATGGCTTCAGCGAAGTTTGCAAACAGAACGGTAAGCAATAAAACTAAAAAGATGAAGAAATTGTACAAAGGCGATCCTTGTCCGCTATGGCTGAAAGAGTATACGGTAACATAAGCCATTACCAGTGTTCCGATTTCTACGGTAAACATTACTGGGTTCCGTACCATTACCCTTGGATCAAGCTTGATGAAAGATTGTTTTAGTGCGGTCTGCACCAAGGCAGGTTCGAACAATTTATTATTGGGTTTCATTATATGTTTATTTAAGCATGGTAAAATATTCTGCCAAAGGACCTAAAGCCAGAGCAGGAAAATAAGAAAGTGCATTTAACACGATGATCACCGCAAAAGTCATCAGTGCGAAAGTTTTGGTATCTGTTTTAAGCGTACCGGCCGATTCAGGGATGAATTTTTTGGCTCCCAGTAATCCGGCAATGGCAACCGGGCCAATAATCGGTAAGAAACGGCCTAAGAAAATCACAATACCAGTGGATAGATTCCAGAACATATTGTTATCTCCCAATCCTTCAAATCCCGAACCATTGTTCGCATTTGATGAAGTCATTTCATACAGCATCTCAGAGAATCCGTGGAAACCAGGATTATTGAGCCAGCTTTTAGGTTGAACAGCCCAGGCAGCATTGCCATGACTGGTAAAAATATAACTTGCAATGGCTGTACCGGCAAGGATCAAAAACGGACTCAGCAAAGTAATAATCGCCGCAATCTTAATCTCTCTGGCTTCTACCTTATGGCCAAGAAATTCTGGTGTTCTTCCTACCATCAATCCCGAAATAAATACGGCAACAATCAGGTAGATGAAATAGTTCAATAAACCTACACCACAACCGCCATAAAATGAGTTGATCATCATTCCAAGTAACTGCCAGGTACCCGACATCGGCATGGTACTATCGTGCATACCGTTTACAGAACCCGTAGAAATAATCGTAGTTACCGTTGACCAATAAGCAGATGCAGCAGGACCGAAGCGGACTTCTTTTCCTTCCATTGCTCCTGTAGTTTGTGAAATACCCATTTTTGCCAAAGCTGGATTTCCGCCCAGTTCTGAGCTAAGCATAGGGATGAGCAGCATAAACAAACCGATGGTCATTACACCAAATATGGTCCAGGCCAATTTTTTCCTGCGGATAAAATAACCGAAAGCAATTACCATGGCAATTGGAATAATGACCTGAGCAATCAACTCAACCATATCGGTAAAGTAACTTGGGTTTTCAAATGGATGTGCCGAATTGGCCCCAAAATAACCTCCGCCATTTGTACCCAGATGTTTAATGGCAATCATTTGAGCAGCCGGTCCTCTCGAAACATTAACCGTATCGCCCTGTAGAGAAATGAATTTATCTTTACCATCATAACTTGCAGGTGTACCGCTAAAAGTTAAGATTAAGGCCATTACGAATGATAAAGGCAACAATAAACGGGTAATTGACTTCACAAAAAATTCCCAGAAATTACCCAACTCAGTAGTTGTTTTATCTCTAAAAGCTTTAAAAAGAACTACTGCAGCTGCGATACCTGTTGCAGCACTTACAAACTGAAGAAACATAAGTACATATTGCTGGGTAAGGTAACTTACGCCACTCTCGCCTGAATAGTGCTGGAGATTACAGTTGGCAACAAAGCTGATAATGGTATTAAAAGCGAGATCTGGTGTCATCCCAGGATTTCCATCCGGATTGAAAGGAAGCTTATCCTGAAATATGAGCACAAAAAAACCATAAAACAACCATAGTATATTAATGGTAAGCAGTGCTTTTAACTGCTGTTTCCAGTTCATTTGTTCTTTAATATTGATTCCGGAAAGCTTGTAAATACCAGTTTCCAATGGTTTTAAAAAATCTGTCCAGACTTTTTCTCCTGCAAAAACCTTGGCCAGGTATTTACCCAAAGGGATGGCGATAACCAGGGTGAGCAGAAATGTGGCAATAATGCCGGTTAATTCAGTATTCATTTCTTAATTTGTTAATTGCTCCGTTGAAGGAGGTAAGGATTAAAATTTTTCGGGTTTGATCAGCACGTAAATCATATAGATAAATACGGCGATGGCGATAATAAATAATGCGATCATAGTGTTAGATTTTTTCGAACCAGTTTATCGATTTGTAAGTAGCCCAGCAAAGCAGTACCAGGATTAAAAAAAGTAATATTGTCATAATTGTAATGATTTTACAGGCCAGTAGCCAACTCTTATACCATAAAAGAGATGAATCAATTAAATAACTGATACACATAAAGTTAAACAAATAACCATAACATCAATTAGAATTAGATATAAAAAAACCCTTCCATTTTGGAAAGGTTTTTTTCATATTGGTATTTGCCATACTGTGATATGCAATCTCTCATGGTCAATGATTGGAGACTAAACAATTTCTTCCGTGCACTTACATCAGTCTGATTGGCCTTGCAGATAAAATGATCAGTTTATTGAAGATACTTAATTTAATTCCATCGCGATCTTAGCACCTGCACGCTAACTCAAGTTAATTCGCAAAGCAGCGTTAAAATGTGGCTCTAGGCCTGTATTTTTATCTTTGCATTTGGATTAATCGATTCCTCACCAAATTATTTATGAATAAGTAACATCAATAATAATCGTAGTTATAACGATTATTATTAAATTAGAAAAAATTTCTAACTAAATGAACACCAGGCATTGGCCAATAAATGGAATTTAACAATTAAATTTTAACAAAAAATGGAAAGAAAATTTTGGCTTCTTGCAGCGCTGATTTTAGTCGCAGTAAATGTATCTGCCATAAATAAAAAACCAATCAACGAGCCCGATTCGGCTTATTTATTTGCTTATAATGCAAACGGACTTCGTTTTGCCTGGAGTTTAGATAAACAGAACTGGACACCTTTAGGGAACGATTATACCTATCTGAAAAGCGATTATGGCCGATGGGGAAGTGAAAAAAAAATGATAACGCCTTTTCTTATCCAGGGCAAAAATGGACTTTGGGTATGTATTTGGAGCCTGAACAACCATACGCTACAGTTTGCTACCTCAAGTTCGAAAGATCTTGTAAACTGGAGCCCGCAAAACTATCCTTATGTAAAGCAAGGTAAAAATGTTTTACGCCCAATGATTAAATATGATGGCAACCTGGATGAATATACGGTAACCTATGCGGATGCTAACGAAAAATATTTCCAAACTAACACCAAAGATTTAAACCATTACAGCCCTGTAAAAGAAGTGCCTGCTTCAGCTTACCTCAATGGGAGTACATCGGTTAATCTATTCAATGCAACTAACGGACAAGTGCATCGTTTACCATGGAAAGTTATTCTGGGCTTAAAAAAAGCATATGAACTAAAAGACTATAAAAACAAACAGGATAGAGAAACTACCAGGGATGATGCACAGCGTTTTGCAGGACTTAAAAATGTGGAGGCAAAAATAACTTTCCAACCCGATAAAGCAAAAGCGATCAGCAATATGCTAACAGGCGTATTTTTCGAAGATTTAAATTATGCAGCTGATGGCGGTTTGTATGCCGAACTGATTCAAAACCGGGATTTTGAATATCACCCCCGTGATAAAGAATACAACGACCAAAACTGGAACAGCAGTTATGCCTGGCTATTGAAGGGTGATCGCGCTACCATAAAAATAGATTCGATTTCGCCAATTCATCCCAATAATCCGCACTATGCGGTTTTGGATATTCCCCTTGCCGGAGCATCCATTCTTAATAGCGGTTTTGATGGAATAGCATTGAAAAAAGGCGAACCTTATGATTTTTCGTTATCAGCTAAGTTATTGAATATAAAAAAGGCGAATCTCGAAGTAAGGCTGGTAAGTGATAAACAGGGAATTTTGGCTAAATCGGATTTAAACCTCACTTCAAGCAACTGGAAAACACAAGCATTAACTTTGGTATCTTCTGCAGATGTGACCGATGCAAAACTCGAAATCTTGATTCGCAATCCGGGGCGTATTGCAATTGATATGGTTTCGTTGTTTCCAAAGCATACTTTTAAAGGCCGAAAAAATGGATTAAGGGCAGATCTCGCTCAAACCATTGGAGATATACACCCTCGTTTTGTACGTTTTCCAGGAGGTTGTCTTGCGCATGGTGATGGTATAGCCAACATCTACAAATGGAAAAACTCAATTGGTCCCTTAGCTGCTCGTAAACCAGATCGAAACCTTTGGGGCTACCATCAAACCATGGGGCTTGGTTATTACGAGTACTTTCAATTCTGCGAAGATATTGGTGCTGCACCCGTTCCGGTAGTAGCTGCCGGTGTACCTTGCCAAAATTCAGCTACAGGTGGTGGTGGCCAACAGGGTGGCATACCTATGAGTGAAATGGGACAATATATACAGGATATAGAAGATTTAATAGAATACGCCAACGGTGATGTAAAAACCGAATGGGGTAAGAAACGTGCTGAAGCAGGCCACCCAAAACCATTTAACCTGAAATATATAGGCATTGGCAATGAAGACCAGATTACTGAAGTATTTGCTGAACGGTTTACAATGATCTATAAAGCACTGAGAAAGTCTCATCCCGAAATTACAATTATTGGTACTGCAGGTCCGTTTTACGAAGGAACTGATTATGAAGCTGGCTGGCAAATTGCATCAAACCTTAATGTTCCTATTATTGATGAACATTATTACCAATCGCCGGGTTGGTTTATCAATAATCAAATTTTTTACGACAGTTACGACCGGTCTAAATCGAAAGTTTACCTCGGCGAATATGCTGCAAGTTTACCTGGTGGCAATAGAACGAACCTGGAAACGTCACTTGCTGAAGCACTATACCTTATTTCTCTGGAGCGCAATGGTGACGTGGTGAGTATGGCATCTTATGCCCCACTGATCGCTAAAGAGGGGCATACGCAATGGGATCCTGACCTGATTTATTTTAATAATGCAGAGGTAAAACCCACAATAGGCTATTTCGTACAAAAATTATACGGACAGAATGCTGGTGATGAATATATCCCATCAACTATGGTTCTTTCTTCAAACCAGGAAAATGTAAATAAACGGATGGCCTGTTCGATGGTTAAAGATGCCAAAACCGGCGATTTGATCATTAAACTTGTTAACCTGCTTCCGGTTACCGTGAAAACCTCGCTCGATTTAAATCAGCAACAACTTGGAAAAAGTGCCATCAAAACTGTAATTTCAGGTAACCCGGCAGATAAAAAAGCTGTTCCGATTATGACAACAATTAATACAGATGCAAGCAGACAACTTGAGCTACCAGCTTACTCTTTTACCGTTTTAAGATTTAAAGCGCATTAGGTTCAGGGAATAAAACCTAAAAGAGGCTGTATCATTAAATTGTAATTCACTTTGATTTTTTGTCACGCCGAACAAGCTACCATAGACATAATCCATTAACACGGTCGTCATTCCCGCGCAGGCGGGAATCTTAAGCGCTTGCATTACGATTCCCAATCGAGTTGGGAATGACGATCTCGCGCAGCCTACCAGTTTGCCAAAAAGATCTGTCTTTAAGCGCGAACAAAAAGCAAAGCTTTAAAAGAATAGATGTCCATGTGAGCTGTTAAAATAGCTATATTGCGGCACCAAATTATAATGAACACTTCCACAAAAACTAATCTTGGTAAACTGTCCTCATTACTTTTAAAAAAGCAATGTGTATTTGCTGTTTATCTCCTATTGGCTCTTGTAGCTGGTTTTAAGCAATACCATCACCATTCCTACAACAATTACCTGATTTTTAAATATGTATACTGGCATACCGTCGATTTAGAGAATTTATACACTAATTATCCCGAATACTTTGATAGTAACCATTATGGCCCCGTGTTTTCGATTTTTATTGCTCCATTTGCAGTATTGCCAGATGGTTTAGGCTGTATACTTTGGAACATCGCCAATGTTGCGATATTACTTTGGGGAATTTACAGTCTACCCATATCACTTAACAAGCGCACCATAATTGCATGGATCTGTGCACACGAAACATTAACTGCACTTTTCAGCTTTCAGTTTAACATTGCACTAACAGGATTAATATTACTAAGTTTCTCCTATCTGATTAAAAAGAAAGAAATACAATCGGCTTTTTTTATCGCCTTCGGCACATTGGTTAAACTTTACGGGATTGTTGGATTGGCATTTTTCTTCTTCACTAAAAATAAGTTAAAATTTATCATAGGTGGCTTAACCGCTTTTGCAATACTCTTTGTTTTACCAATGGTAATTTCATCTCCGGCATTTGTAATTCAATCATATAGCGACTGGTACCATTCCCTAGCCCATAAAAATGACTTAAATGCATCATTAACTTCATTTCAGGATATTTCTTTAATGGGAATCGTTAGAAGAGCAACAGGAAACGTAAACATTCCCAATCTCCCATTTTTATTAGGTGGTCTTATATTATTTGCTTTGCCTTATTTACGGGTAAAGCAATATAAATATATTGGCTTTAGGTTAATGTTATTGGCATCAACCCTTATTTTTACCGTTATATTTAGCAGTGGTTCTGAATCCCCAACCTATATTATTGCTTTCGCAGGTGTTGCCATTTGGTTTATGGTGCAGCAAAACCCAAAAAAAGGGTGGATAATTGCCTTGTTTATTTTTGCATTTATATTAACCAGCCTGTCGCCAACCGATATTTTCCCAAGGCCGGTAAAAGAATTTATTCGTCTATATTCGCTTAAAGCCCTACCTTGCGTTATCATTTGGCTAACCATAATTTACCAGATGATGAAAGAGGATTTTGAGTCTTATCTGATTGCCGATAAATGAATAAATTAGTTTCTATAGTAATCCCTGCTTACAACGAAGCCGATAATATTTTTGTAATAACTGAAAGTATTAAAAAAGTTTTTTCAACCATCAATTACGATTATGAAATTATTCTGGTGGATGATGGAAGTGCCGATCATACCCTCGAAACAATAAAAGAATACGCTTCAACCATAGGCAACATATTCTTTCTCGAGTTTTCTAAGAACTTTGGTCACCAATTGGCTGTTAAAGCCGGCATGGACCATGCGTTTGGCGATTGTGTAATTTCCATGGATTGCGATATGCAACATCCTCCGGAGTTAATTCCCCAAATGTTACAGAAGTGGCAGGAAGGCTTCGAAGTGGTGTACACCATCAGGGAAGAGGATAAGAATTTATCAAAAGGAAAAAGAAGTTCCTCAAGCTTATTTTATAAAACCTTAAACTGGTTATCAGATATTGATCTTGAGCCAGGCGCTGCCGATTTCCGCTTACTCGATCAAAAAGTTGTGAGTGTTTTTAGGAATTTTCATGAAAACGAGCCATTTTTACGTGGTCTGGTAAAGTGGCTTGGCTTTAAGCAGTATGCCATTCGTTACAATCCTGCAGCACGTTTTTCGGGGAATAGCAAATATACTTTTAAAAAGATGTTAAGGCTGGCGCTACATGGCGTTACCTCATTCAGTATAAAACCCCTATACTCTGCAGTATACCTTGGTTTCATTCTTTCCTTTGCCTCTGTATTGTATATCCCCTACATTATTTATGCTTTTGTAAACCATGTAGAAGTTTCTGGCTGGGCATCAGTAATTATGACCATTGTCTTTTTTGGTGGATTACAGCTCATTATATTAGGCATTATAGGCATTTACGTAGGCAAAATGTTTATGCAAACTAAAAATCGTCCAAATTATATTATCCGTTCAACCAATATCCAGCAAAAATAAAATGGTACTGTTAAGTTTTGATATCGAAGAGTTTGACATGCCTTTTGAATACGGAAAAGAAATCTCTTTTGAAGATCAGATTGCCATTTCGAGAGCAGGAACTATTGCTATTTTAGACATTTTGGATAAATATAGTGTGAAAGCTACTTTTTTCTGCACGGTTACTTTTGCCGAAAATATACCTGATCTGATTAAGCGGATTACAGAAACAGGGCACGAACTGGCCTCGCACGGTTATTACCATTCTGATTTTAAACCCGAACACCTGCTTCAATCTAAGCTCAAACTCGAAGAGCTTTCAGGTAAAGAAATTACAGGTTACCGCATGGCGAGAATGATGCCTGTTGATGAAAAGGAGATTGAGAAAGCTGGATACACGTACAACACATCCATCAATCCAACTTACCTACCCGGACGCTATAATAATTTTAATATTTCGCGAACGCATTTTATTAAAGATAATGTTTTGCAAATTCCTGCTTCTGTTAGTCCGATAATCCGGTTCCCCCTATTCTGGCTCTCTTTTCACAATCTGCCTTTAAGTATTTACAAAACCTTAGCCAGTTGGACTTATAAAAAGGATAAATACCTGAATATCTATTTCCACCCCTGGGAATTTACCGATTTAAATGATTTCGAACGCTTTGGCTTCCCTGGCTATGTAAGGAAGAATACAGGTAGAAAAATGATAGAACGTATGGAAGCGCTAATTTCGTGGATGAAAGCAAAAAACTATCCTTTTGGCACCTTTCAGGAGTTTATTAAAAACCTGGTTTAGTAGTTTTTATTTATTGTTATGTTATTAAATTAAGTTTTTTTAACCACAGATGCACACAGATAACCACGGATTTTTATATCGGTGGTTAAATTAAGTTTACACGTGTGGAGCTGATACTGGGAGTGCTTAGCCCCGGGCGAAGCGGCATCCCCGAAGCGTAGCGAAGGGATATAGCGGAGCACGGGAACAAACCTAAATAGTTGTAATGCCCTTGCGCTTCAAAAAAAACTAAAAACCTCTTTTTTATTTATACGACTCTGCCAATTTAAGTGCGTTATAAGCATTTACAATACCACCGCTCACACATATTTCGCTAAAAAGCACACGGGTGTTCTCCCCTCTATCATTCTTGTATTTTATCTTATGTGCTACTTTCGAAACAGATTTCATGATGATTTCTCTTACCTGAGCAGGTGTTAATTCCGGATAATAGCTTAAAATTAAACCGGCTAAACCAGCAACAACCGGCGAGGCCATACTTGTTCCATCAGCTTCTTCATATTTATTATCTGGCACTGTAGATTTGATCAAAAACCCTGGGGCAAAAACATCAACGCTGTACTTGCCATAATTAGAGAAATCGGCTTTCAGATTATCATCATCTTTATAAGCACTTGCACCTACTTCAATCCAATTATTGGCATGGGGTAGATTAAACTTTGCTGAGTCGATTGGTGCAGGCTTTACGAATGAAGGTCGGTTATAAGGTGGCCTCATACCCATTCCGTTATTTTGTGCCATAGGCTTAGGTGGCGTAAAATCTGGATTGCTGGGTTTTTTATTGGCTTCCTTGTAAATTTCTGCCTCTTTACTGTCAAAAAACTTATTGGGAAAATTCTCTTCAATATCGTTATTCTGGTTGTCGTTTCCGGCTGCATGTACCAACAATACACCTTTAAGTTCTGCATATTTTACCGCGGAGTCTACTGCTTTTTTATCCCACTTGTAACTTTTACCAAAACTCATATTAATTACCTTTGCGCCATTATCAACTGCATACCTGATGCCATTAGCCACATCTTTATCGCGTTCATCACCTGTAGGCACTACCCTGATAGCCATAATACTTACATGATTGGCTACGCCCAAAATACCTGTTGAATTAGTACGATCGGCGCCAATAATTCCCGATACGTGTGTACCATGAAAAGCATCCGGACCTTTAACATCGTTGTTTCCATAATCCTTTTGGTAAGAATTGCTGTAATCATCTCCAACCAGTTCCGTGCGCACATCATATTTAGGGTTTAGGTTGTACTTCAGCATCGCATCGTATTGCTTGTATCCTTCCTTTATGTTTTTATAAAACTTCTCAAAACTACCATCTTCTTTAGCTCCTTTTCTGATGATTGTTTTTACCTGCTCTTCCGTTTCATCATCAGCCTTATACTGATTAACATCATCCATCGTAGGGATTTCTTTTTTATTGATCTTAGCTACAGAATCTAATACTTTGTTAATGGCAATCAAAACAGAAAAAGTATTGCTGGCATCTTCATATTTTTTACCAAAATCGCCAACCATTTTCTTATAAAGCTTAAATTCTTCTTTTTGCGTGCTATCTAAAGGAGTTAAATTGGTTGTTGATTGATATTTTGGAGTATAAATTCTTAACAAACGAATCAGTTCTAAATTATCGAACTCCAGATTACCTTTTTTAGAACCGATAAAATTCCAGCCATGGATATCATCAATATAACCGTTGCCATCATCATCTATTCCATTTCCAGGAATCTCTTTTTTATTCGTCCATAAAACACTTTGCAAATCAGGATGATTGATATCTACACCACCATCAATTACTGCCACAATAATATTTTGTTTAGTTTTTTTATCCTTTAGAAGTTCACGATAAGCTTTCTCCGTGCTAATACCAAAATAGCCATTCTCCTGTAAATCGAGGTTAAACCAATTTGCAGGGAGTTGTACATTTTTACTTTGAGCAAAAACACTAAAATTTACACACAAAATAAAAGCAAGAAAAGTTAATTTCTTAAGGTTCACATTCATCATCATAATATGTACGAAATACTACAATAATACGGTTTTATTACCTTGAGGTTGAAAGATTTTACATTTTTTAACAAGAGCAGTCAATCTGTTTTTGGAGCGCAGCAGCAGTAACCATTAGGTTAGGTTCCTTCCTGCTGTCCGTTTTACTCCG
>NZ_JADCNK010000037.1:0-20878 GCF_014947265.1 Pedobacter sp. MR2016-19 | reverse complement strand
ATACCGGTAACGGTTACTGATGCCGATGGAAAAACAGCAACCAATAACTATACAATTGTAGTAGTTGATCCTTTATTGTTACCGGCAGCAACTTTACCTGATGGAACAGAAGGAACAGTTTATGCCACGCAAACCTTGCCATCGGCAACCGGTGGCGTTGGCCCATATACTTATGTAGCAAGCAATCTTCCGGCAGGGTTAACTTTTAATCCCGCAACTAGAGCAGTTTCCGGAACGCCTACACAGGCCGGAAATTATTCTATCAGTCTTACCGTTACAGATAGTGAGGGCAGAACAGCAAGTAATACTTATGCACTTAAAGTAATAGGTTTATTAACATTACCAGGTGCTACTTTACCAAACGGTATTGTAGGTACACCTTACCCAACGCAAACTTTGCCAGCGGTAACCGGTGGAACAGCACCATATACTTACTTAGCTTCAAACCTTCCTCCAGGATTAAGTTTCAATACCGCAACAAGAGAAATTACAGGAACACCAACTTTAGGTGGAACCTTTTCAATTTCTTTAACTGCAACAGACGCAAACGGAAACAAAGCAACAACAACTTATAGCTTAACTGTAACGGTTGATGCACCAGTGGTTGCTGCAGCAACTGTTTGTGCTGGAAGTCCGGCTACCCTAAGTGTAAGCAATTTGCAAGCTGGTGTAACCTATAACTGGTATGCTTCTACCGGCAGTACACCATTGTTTACGAATAACACAGGTGTTTTTGTAACTCCTGCAGTAACCGCTCCAACCGTATTTTATGTTGAGGCAGTATCAGGAACTGCTGTAAGTTCAAGAACTGCGGTTAATGTTTCTGTTAACCCACCAGCAACTGCCGCAACCGTAACTACGAACAACCAGGTAATTAATGCAGGTCAATCTACTACCTTATTGGCAACAGCAGATGCTGGAAATACCATTCAATGGTACGATGCTGCTACAGGTGGAACACAGGTAGGTGCTGGTACTTCATTTACTACCCCAATATTATCGGCAACTACTACTTATTATGTAGAGACTACAAATGCCAGCGGTTGCAAAAGTGCAAGCCGCGTACCAGTAACTGTTACTGTATTAAACAACGGTGGTGGCACCGCATGTAATGCTGCTAATTCGCAAAACACAGGTATAAACGGAATTTGTTTATTGTGCGGAATAACCGGAGCCGGAAACTCTACTGATGCAGATCCATCTAACTTTACCCGAATATCGTTGTCAGTAGGTGTTGGTTCATCAGGTTACCAGCAATTAATTTTTCCTAACGCTGGAACTGCAACTGATAGCATCCGTTTAGATTTAGCTTTACCAGGTGGTTTATTAGATTTAACGGCACTGGGTAATGTTACTGTAAACGTATTGAACGGATCAACAGTGGTTAGATCAGTTCAATTAAATTCATCATTATTAAATCTTCAATTACTTTCAGGTTCTCGTTTCGCGGCTACCATTTTAGCCGGAGGTGTTTACGATAGGGTACAGGTAAGCTTTGGGGCATTAGTATCGGCATTAACCAGTTTAGATATTTATGGTGCTACTGTAATTTATCCTAATCCAACGGTAACAGCGGGTGCACAAACCATTTGTGCAGGAAGTACGGCAACTTTAACTGCAACAGCAAATGGTGGTACGACATTAGCCTGGTACAATGCCGCAACTGGTGGCACACAATTAGCCACTGGCGAAACATTTACTACACCAGCATTAACTGCTACTACAACTTATTATATTCAGGTAAGTAAAGCAGGTTGTCCAAACACAACAAGAGTTCCGGTAACTGTAACCGTTACACCAGCATTACCCACACCAGTATTGGCAACAATTGCCAATGTTTGTGAGGGATCATCAGCAACTTTATCAGTTGCCAATCCAGATGCTGCAGTAACCTATAAATGGTACGATGCTGCGGTAGGTGGAAACCTGGTTTTCACAGGCGCAGTATTCCAAACTCAGGCCTTAACAGCCGCCACTACTTATCATGTAGAAGCATCACAAGGAAACTGTACAAGTGCTGCACGTGCAGCAGCTGCGGTATCAGTTAATCCTCGTCCGGTGTTACCTGTAGTAAATGCAAGTTCATCAACAGTGGGTGCAGGACAAACTGCAATTTTAATCGCTAGTTCTGCAGATCCAACCAATACTTTCAATTGGTATAATTCTAATACTTCAACTATACCTGTTTATGTAGGTGCTACTTATGTTACACCGCCATTGTTTGCTACTACAACTTATTATGTAGAATCGGTTTCTACCAATGGTTGTACTTCGGCAAGCCGTGTTCAGGTGACCATTACCGTTGATGGTAATGGATCGCCAAACCCAGTACCATGCGAAGCCGCAACAACACAAGTTGGTGGTGTTACAGGCGTAGCCTTATTATCAGGTGTATTTAACCCAGCTTTAGCGATTGATAACGATACCCAAACCGCATCTTCATTGGTTATGCCTGTTGGAGCGCTTGGAGCATCAGTTTATCAGAGGGTTGGTTTTGGGTCACTATCTACTGTTGGTGATACCGTGCGTATATTGGTATCATCGCCAGGAAAACTATTATCACTGTCGTTATTAGGGAACGCTTCAATTACTACTTATGTTGGAACGAACAGCAATGGTGATTCGCAATTTTTAAACAATAACTTATTAAATGTTCAGTTGTTGAGCGGTAATACACAGGCCTTGATCACTTTTGTTCCAACTAATATTTTTGATGGAGTAGAAGTAAGATTAAACTCAGGTGTATTGGGTGCATTAACTTCGATCAATTTAAATTACGCACAACGCATTTTGCTTGCGCCAACCGTAACAGCTGCTAACGTTACTGCTTGTTTAGGCTCAACCGCTCAATTGCAGGTAAGTAATCCATCAGCAGGTTTAACCTACAGGTGGTACGATGCTACTGGTACTTACCTAAGCGGTAAAGACGGTGTTATCTTTACTACCCCAGTTTTAACAGGCGATACTAAATTCTATGTTGCTGCAGTTTCTGCAACAGGTTGTGTAAGCTATAAAACAATTGTAACCGTAACTACAAACCCTGCACCGGTAACACCTAATCTGCTTTCGGCATCAGTTAATACCTGTCCGAATACATCAGCTACCTTCCAGGTTAAAGATCCAATTGCAGGTACAACCTATAACTGGTACGATGCTGCGGTAGGGGGAAACTTAGTATTCACTGGCGATAACTTTACAACACCTTTAATTACTGCCAATACCAGTTATTTTGTTGCAGCAGTTAATGGCTGTGGTTCTTCATCAGCAAGAACAGAAGGTAAAATTATCTTAGGAACCATTGATGTTCCGGTAATTACACCGCCATCTATCACCATCAGTGAAGGTGCTGTAGCGGTATTAAAGGCAACTTCTGGTACAGCAGGTGCAACCATTAACTGGTACACTACCGCAAACGGTACAGTTCCGGTGTTTACTGGTGAAACGTATGTGACACCACAATTAAGTGCAACAACAACTTATTATGTAGAGGCTACCATACCTGGAGGATGTACTGCAACAAGCAGGGCAACCGTAACGGTTACTGTAATTCCTAATGGTACACCGGTAACTACGCCTTGTGGAGCAGCTACAACAACAGTTGCAAGTGGCGTGACTGGGGCAGCTGTACTAGCCGGTGTTTTCAACCCTGCTTTTGCGGTTGATAATGATATTAATACAGGATCCAGTTTGGTTATCCCAGTGGGATTACTTGGTGCATCTGTTTATCATCAGGTTGGTTTTACAGGATTGTCAAATGTAGGCGATACCTTAAGAGTGAAAATTACCACTCCAGGAACATTGCTTTCGGCAGGAGTATTAAATAACTTAACCGTAACTACTTTCCAGGGTACAACCAGCAATAACGATGCGGTTTCTATTGCTAACCCATTAATTAGCTTAAAATTATTATCTGGCGGTACATCTGCAATATTAACTTTCGTTCCAACCAGTAAATTTGATGGAGCAGAACTGAGATTAAGTTCTGGTTTGTTAGGGGCACTAACATCTGTTAATTTAGATTATGCACAACGTGTAATCACCACGCCAACAGTTAATGCTGTTACGGCAAGTGCTTGTCAAGGTTCATCCGCAACATTAAGTGTGCAGAACCCACAAGCAGGCGTAGTGTACAAATGGTACTTAGGCTCAACTTATCAGACAGGAAAAGATGGGGCAACTTTCACAACAGATCCGGCCTTAACTGCCGGAACTTATACTTATTCAGTAACGGCAACTGCTAATGGTTGTGAGACTCCGGGAACTAAAGTAACGCTAACTATTTTAACTCCACCAGTAGCGCCGATTCCATCAACTAACAACCCAGCCACAACTTGTATCGGCTCACCTGCTACCTTAAGTGTGCAAGCCGTTACAGGAGTAACTTATAACTGGTACGATGCGGCTGTAGCCGGAAATATGTTGGTAACCAACAACAGTAGCTTTAGTACATCTGCATCACTCGCAGCAGGAACATACGATTATTATGTTGAAGCCGTAAGTGGAGCGGGCTGTTCAAACTCTACACGTGCTAAAATTTCTATAACCGTTAATCCATCAGCAGTTGCTGCCGATGTAACAATAACCGGAACTACATCGTTGTGTGCTTCTGGAACAGCAGTACTTACTGCGGCCAGTACAACAGTAACAAGTCCGGTATTTACCTGGTATAGCGATGCTGCTTTAACCCAGGTAGCTTTTGTAGGTGCAGTATTTAATACACCAGCCATTAGTGTAACTACCAAATATTATGTTACTGTTAGTGGAACAAATAAATGTGCAAACACAGCTGGTAATGCAAAAGAGGTTACGATAACAGTAAACCCTGTTGCCACTCTGGCTGATATAAACTTAGCGGGAACGAATACCATATGCGGTGGCGCTTCAGTTACTTTAAATGCAACAAGTACAACCGTAACCAACCCGGTGTTTACCTGGTACAGTGATGCAGCTTTAACAACTGTAGCATTTACCGGTGCTAGCTTTGTTACGCCAACGCTTAATGCCACAACCACTTATTATGTAACAGTTAAGGGGGATAATAAATGTGAGAATACTGCAGCAACCGCTAAACCGATAACCATTACGGTTAATCCGGTAGCAACTGATGCAGACATTGCCATTAACGGAATTACCTCAATCTGTAAAGGATCTACAGCGACACTGTCTGCTTCAACCACAACAGTAATTAACCCGGTATTTACCTGGTATAGTAATGCTGCTTTAACTACAGTAGCCTATGTTGGCGCTAGTTTTACTACACCTGCACTTAATGCAAACACTACTTATTATGTAACTGTTAAGGGTGATAACAAATGTGAAAATTCACCAGCCAACGCTCAGGTAGTTACCGTAACTGTTAAGGATTTTGCTACCGCTGCTGATATTGCAGTGAGCAATGCCCAAATCTGTTCAGGTTCTACCGTAATGTTAATGGCTTCAAGCACCACGGTAACCCAACCAGTGTTTACCTGGTACAGCGATGCTTCGTTAACCAGCGTGTTATTTACTGGCCCAACGTTTACCTTAACCGGATTAACAGCCACAACTACATATTATGTAACTGTTAAAGGTGCCGACAAATGTGAAAACAGTGCTGCAGATGCTAAAGCGGTAACTGTAACGGTTAATCCATTGGCCACTACTACTGATATTATCCTTAGCGGAAGCACATCAGTTTGTGCGGGATCATCTGCTGTATTGAGTGCAACATCGCCAACAGTAACTAACCCGGTATTTACCTGGTACAGTGATGCCGCCTTAACCAATATAAGTTTCATTGGTGCATCTTATACTACGCCGGCATTAACCAGCACAACCACTTATTATGTAACTGTAAAAGGTAATAATAAATGTGAAAATGCACCTGGTACTGCAAGGGTAATTACCATTACGGTTAATCCTGTTGCAACTGCTTCCGATATTACAGCTGATGATGCAAACATCTGTTCAGGATCGGGCACTACTTTGGTAGCCAGTACGACAACAGTAACCAACCCAGTTTTTACCTGGTATAATGATGCTGCTTTAACTTCGGTAGCTTATGTAGGTACATCATTTGTTACCCCGGTATTAACCGCAACAACTAAATACTATGTTACAGTTAAAGGTGATAACAAATGTGAAAACTCAGGTATTACTGCAAAAGAGGTAACGGTAAATGTGAATCAGAGTGCAACTGCCGCAGACATTACTTTATCTACACCAGCTTTAGTGTGTGGATCGGGTACTGCTGTAATTAATGCAAGCTCAACAACAGTAACCAATCCAATATTTACCTGGTATAATGATGCTTCATTAACAAGCGTTGCCTTTACCGGACCAATATTTACTACGCCGGTATTAACCACTACAGCCACTTATTATGTAACCGTAAAAGGAACTAACAGATGTGAAAACACTGCAGCAAATGCAGCAACAGTTACCATAAAAGTTAACCCAATAGCTGTTGCAAGTGATGTTATGGTAAATGGATCAAGCAACATATGCGGAGGATCTGCAGTAGTACTAACGGCAAGTAGTACAACAGTTACCAACCCGATATTTACCTGGTACACCAACACAACTTTAACTGACGTGGCTTATGTAGGAGCAGTATTTACGACACCAACATTAACAGCCAATACCACCTATTATGTAACGGTTAAAGGAGACAATAAGTGCGAAAACAGCGCAGCAACGGCTAAATCTGTAAATGTTGTAGTTAACCCGGTAGCCTCGGCAACTGATGTTATCGCGGCTGATGCAACGATCTGCGCAGGCTCATCAGCAAGTTTGGTAGCCAGCACAACAACAGTAACTAACCCGGTATTTACATGGTACAGCGATGCTGCTTTAACAACGCCAGTATTTACAGGCGCAACCTTTAATACATCAGCGTTAACCGCAACCACTAAATATTACCTCACAGTAAAAGGTGATAACAGATGTGAAAGTTCTGCTGCAAATGCAAAAGTGGTTACCGTAAATGTTAATGCAGGCGCAACAACGGCAGATATTACCTTATCTACACCAGCGAGTGTATGTGGTTCTGGAACAGCTGTAATCAATGCCAGTTCAGCAACAGTTACCAACCCTGTATTTACATGGTACAGAGATGCTTCATTAACAAATGTTGCCTTTACCGGACCCATATTTACCACGCCGGTATTAACCACTACAACAACGTATTATGTAACAGTTAAAGGCGATAATAAATGTGAGAATACTGCCGCTAATGCGAAAACAGTAACCATTACTGTTAATCCAATTGCTGCGGCAACAGATATAGCCGTAAACGGATCAACATCGATATGTGCCAGCTCAGCAGCGACATTGGCTGCTACAAGTACAACGGTAACCAATCCAATATTTACATGGTATAGCGATGCGGCGCTAAATACAGTAGCGTTTACAGGCCCGGTATTTACTACCCCGGTGTTAATGGCAAGCACAACATATTATGTAACTGTTAAAGGCGATAATAAATGTGAAAATACTGCAGCTACAGCAAGAGCGGTAGCCATTACTGTAAATGCGTTGCCAAGCAGCCCGGTAGTATCTGCTCCAAATGGAGGCATATGCGCAGGTGATGGGGCCACACTAACAGTCACCAACGCACAGACAGGTGTTACTTACGAATGGCACGATGAAGCAGTTGGAGGTAATTTATTATTTACTGGTACTACATTCAATGTAACAGCTTTAGCTGCAACAACAGATTACTATATTTCAGCAATCGGAACAGGTGGGTGTAACAACAACGGAGGCCGTGTTAAAGTAACGGTAACAGTTAACGCTAAACCAACTGTACCAACAGTTGCATCAACATCAGTTAATGTATGTATAGGAAGCTCAGCTACATTAACAGTTACAAGCCCTCAAACAGGTGTAATGTATAACTGGTATACAGCAGCGGTAGGTGGAACATTGGCCGGAACAGGTGTAAACTTTACAACACCTGCGGTTAATGCAAACATCACTTACTATGTTGAAGGAGCAAATGGCACCTGTATCTCATCATCAAGAACACCGGTAAATGTAATTGCCCTACCAGTACCAGTTGCGCCAGCATCAGTAACAGCCGCAAATGGAACACTTTGTTCAGGTAGCTCAACGATATTAACTGTAAATAACCCGGTAACAGGATTAGTTTACAGATGGTACGCTGCAAGTTCAGGCGGAGCGGTATTGGCAGAAGGTATAACTTTTACCCCACCAAACTTAAGTGCTACTACAATTTATTATGTAGAGGCAGTAGCAGTAGGTGGCTGTGCCAGTCCAGCAAGAACAGGAGTTACAGTAACAGTACTGCCGGTATTAGATAAACCAGTAGTCGTTGTACAAAATACTACATCAAACAGTGTAACTTTTGCATGGGCTGCGGTTGCAGGTGCTACAGCATACCAGGTTTCATTAGATAATGGTTTAACCTGGATCAATCCTACAGGTGGGGCAACCGGAACAACTTACCTGGTATCAGGTCTGAAACCAGATCAAAACGTAAGTATCCTGGTAAGGGCAAAAGGTCAGACCGAGTGTGAAACCAGTCAGAACGGTTCAGCAACTGGCAAAGCAGCTAATCCTTTTGAAGATCAGATTTACATACCAAATGCATTTACACCAAATAACGACGGTAAAAACGATATATTCTTAATCTACGGTAATACCATATCAAGTGCGAAAATGAGTATTTATACTCAATGGGGTCAATTGATATTCCAATCAGACAATGTAGCAAATGGATGGGATGGAACCTTTAAAGGTGTAAATCAGCCAATCGGTGTGTATGTGTACATGGTTGATATTACATTCAACAATGGAACAACATCAATGAGAAAAGGTACAGTAACGCTGATTAGATAAGAAGATGATTAATAATAAACAGATAAAATCAAAGACCATGAAAATACTTTCGGCTTTAAAAGTATATGTTGCAGTGCTGGGATTGCTGCTGTGTACAGCCAAGTCCTTTGCGCAAACTGATCCGCATTTTTCACAATACTATGCAAATCCGTTATACCTTAACCCGGCATTAACGGGGGTAATAGATGGCGATTACCGTGCAACTGTAAACTTTAAACAACAGTGGAGTGCGCTAAACAGTTCTTTTTTAACAGGTGGAGCATCTTTTGATATGGCTCCCAAAAAGAACCTGGCATTTGGTGCAACCATTTTAAATCAAAGGGCTGGAGAGCTGGATTTTAACTACCTCTCTGCCCTGGTATCGGGCTCGTACCGTTTGCGGTTTGGTGCCGAAGGCTTGCAGATGGTGAACTTTGGCTTACAGGCGGGTATAATTAACCGTAGTTTCGATTTCTCTCAGGCCAGGTTCGGCAATCAGTTTAATCCAGTTTCAGGTTATGATGGTGGTATGATAAATAGCGAAACGCTTTCTTCTCAATCATCGCTGGTTCCTGATATAAACGCAGGTATTATGTTCTTCGATGGTAATCCAAACAAAAGTGTAAATGTTTTCTTAGGCGCAAGTGCAGCACACTTAAACCGCCCCATGGATCGTTTCTCTGGCTCAAATTCACGTATTCCGGTGCGTTTTACTGTTCATGGTGGGGCCAGAATCAAGGCTTCGGAGTTGTTGGATATTGTGCCTAATGCATTGTTTATGTACCAGGGTAATACAAACGAAGTTTCGTTGGGTGCTTATGCACAGCTTAACGTTAATCCATCCGCAAATATTTTATTTGGTGGTAACTACCGCAATAAAGATGCAGCAATTGCCTTTGTTGGCTTACAATTAAATAACATGGTTTTCGGCTTAAGTTATGATGTAAATACCTCTACTTTTAACCGCGCCTCCAACAGTAACGGTGGTTTAGAGCTTTCCATCTCGTTAATTGGCCGTAACGGTATCATTGGTCCAAACTTCTTTTGTCCACGATTATAATTATTCAAATGAAACTATTATGCTTTAAAACCAGGATAGTTTCATCACCATTGAAAACAAGTTTAGAAAGATGAAAAAAATATTACTCTTTTTGTTAGTGGCATTTGGCGGTTTTGCAAACGCACAGTATGTGGTAAATTATAAAAAAGTTGCAGATACTTATTTCGAAAATAAGGATTATTATGCAGCATCTACCTTTTATAAAAAAGCCTTAAAAATTACCGGCGATAGTACCCAGGCCATTTTACCATATGGTAAAGAAAGAAAAGTAGCCTCTGATGATAAAGTGATAGAAGATTATGAAGGATCGATTTATAACCTTGCAGAATCTAGCAGGCTGTATAGGGAATTTAACGAGGCTGAAAAATATTATGCTATAGCGATAACCTTTACGAATACACGTTTTAGAAAGGCGCTGTATTATTATGCTGAAAGCTTAAGGGCAAATAAAAAATTTAATCCGGCTATTGATGCTTTTCAGCAGTTTATCCAGAAAAATCCTGGCGATGCTTTGGCTAAAGAAGCACAAAAGGAAATTGAGTCGTGTAAGTTTGCAATCGAAGAAATGCGCTTTCCACGTATAGTACAGGTTAAAAAAGTACCAGCCAATGTAAATGGTTTAGGATCTAACTATGCGCCCGTTAAAATCAATAACGAATTATATTTCACTTCATCACGTCCGGTTGCTGTGGGGAATAAAAAAGATATGGTTAAAACAGATGCAGGAGAAATTCAGGTATCAACTAAAACCAATCCATTCATCAACAATATCTATGCAGCTAAAGGCGAATTAGCTTCGGCAGATATAGCAGTAAGAAAAATCGATATCAATTTCCCTAAAAACATGGAAATTGCTGCGGTTACTTTTACCCCTGACGGAAATACGATGTATTTTACCGCCTGGAAGGATAAAGAAAAATATGCGATTTACTCTTCTAAAAAAACAGGTGATAAATGGGCAGATCCACAACCCGTTGGTTTACAGGTAAACAGTAGAGATTTTAATTCTTCACAACCTTTTGTGACCAGCGATGGTAAATTCCTTCTTTTCTCATCTGATAGAAGTGGTGGTTATGGTAAATTCGACCTTTGGTATTGTGCTTTGCGGGAAGATGGTTCGTTAGGGCAGGCTGTAAATTTTGGATCAACCATTAATACCGAAGATGACGAACGTGCACCGTATTACAATTCATTAACCAAAAAGTTATTATTTAGTACCGACGGACGTATTGGTTTCGGTGGCCTTGATTTTTTTGAGTCAGAGGGCGATCTGGTAAATTGGTCTGAGCCTAAAAATCTCGGTTATCCGTTCAACTCATCAAAAGATGATCTTTACTTTACTGCAACTGATGATAAAGGAACAAAAGGATACATTAGTTCTGATCGCGAATCATCGTGCTGTTTGGAAGTGTTTGAAGTGAAAAAAGAATACCTTTCTGTTGCAGGCCTTTTAACCGATTGTAAAACTAAATTGCCTTTGGCAGGTACCAATGTAACTTTAACAAATGCAGAAGGATTGCAGAAAATAACTACAGGTACCGATGGGATTTACAGTTTTAAAGTAGATTCGAAAAGACCGGTCAAATTGCTTTTTGCAAAAGATAATTATTTCTCAATTACTAAAAATTACGTTTACGAAGAACTGGCAAAGGCAGATACCTTGATTTATAAAGATTATTGCTTAAGCCCTTTCAAATTGGGTATCCCGATAACTTTGGATAATGTTTATTACGAATTTAACAGTACAGAACTTACCGAGCCTTCTAAAAAAGTATTAGATTTCCTGATCCCGATTATGGAAGATAATCCTGAAATGGAAATAGAACTAGGTTCTCATACTGATAATATTGGTACAGATGAGTACAACTTAGACCTATCTAACAGAAGAGCGAAATCTTGTACAGATTATTTAGAAAGTAAAGGAGTTGCCGCTGCCAGAATGACTTCTAAAGGATATGGAGAATCGATGCCGATTGCGCCAAACGAAATTATTGTAAAACGCAAGAAAAAAGATAATCCTGAAGGAAGAGCTAAAAACAGAAGAACAGAATTTAAAGTAACTAAAAAATAAGATATACTAACATTTCTGCGAGCCATCTTCCTAAAAAGAAGATGGCTTTTTTGTTGTGCTGGTTGGGATTTGTAATCCCGACCTATTGTGCTGTGGATTTTCAATCCACTAAATGAAAAAGATCCTTGGTTAATGAGGGTGGTGTAAATCCCTACTAACCGCATAAAAAGTTTTCAGTTGGCAATTTGCAATTAGCTGTAAACTGAAAACTGTCAATTGATAACTTTTTAAATTAATCTTTGTAATTTTCACGCATCATTTAAATACAATGAAGCTGAATATCCAACCAACCGTAATTTTTAGAACACCTAAATTTTCATATCAATCCGAACTGGCAGATTGTTGGGAGGAATTAAAACTGGCCATTTCAATATCTTCCGCAGCCTTTTACGAAACCATAAAAGAAGTAAAGGCAAACGAACTCAAAGATCTTCCACCTAAGGTTTATTTTACCATCTGGAAATATTTTAACCGTGCGAAATTCAGAGCGACCCCTTATGGCACTTTTGCCAGTTTTAGTCTGTTAAATAATGCCATTAAACCATCCGAAAGCAGAATAGTAGTTGAAGAAGCGCTAAAGGTACGGGAACTGATTGATTGGCCCCATAAAAATAATATTCAGTTGCCTTTGGCAGATCTGTTGCAAAAGAACTGCCTCATATTTAGTAACAGCAGTTATTATTTAACACCCAATAGTATCCGCTATATAGCCTGTACTGATGGTGTTTTCGAACTGGCAGAGCTGGATCAGGACGATTTTGTAATACAAATATTAACTGCTTGCCTAAAGCCACTCAGGCTTAATGATCTGGTAAAACAGTTAAATTTAAGTGATACTGAGGTAGAGGGACTGTTTGGTATGCTGCAGGATATGCACGATTTACAGCTTATTTTTACCAACTACGATCCCAATATTATCGGAGATGATTATTTTGAGCGATTAGGGCTTGCTAATGCGGCTGAGTTACCAAAATACCTTATCGCGGAACGCATAGCTTTATCTGGTGGTATTAATGAACGTTCGCTTCAGGCCATTCCAGGTTTGATCAGTATGCTTCATAATATAATGCCTGCTAAAGATCGTGATGCCCTTAGCCAGTTCCAGGTTCGGTTTAAGAAAAAATTCGAAGATCGGGAGGTACCGCTTTTATTGGCGCTTGATCCTGAAATGGGTGTAGGATACGATGAGTTGGAGCAATCTGGGCAAAATAGCGGGTTTATCACGCGCTTTAACAATAAGCCACCCAAAAAAGTAGGGGCGGAAAATATTAGAACGGCACTAAAACCCTACCTGGCTGAACAAAAATTTGAGAAAGGCAAAACAGTTTATCTGAACAAACTTGTCTTAACACCGAATCAAAAAACTGCAGCATTACCCAATTCATTCAGTATGGTAATGTCTGTCCATGATGATTTGATTTTTATACAACAGATCGGTGGAGTAACCTCAAATGCGCTAAATGGAAGGTTTACCATGGCATCCGGGGAGGTAGAGCAGTACGCTAAAGACATTGCATCCGCAGAACAGCAGGCAAATCCCGGGGTGTTGTTTTTTGATGTGGCCTATATGGTAGAAGCCAATGTAGATAATGTAAACCGGCGGAAGTTAATCTATGGGCATCAATTGTCGATATTAAATTTTGATACCTCAACCGCGCCACTTGCTTTAAATGATATACAAATCTCAGTTCGGGGTACAGAGATTATCCTTCGCTCTAAGCAGTTAAATAAACGGCTGGTGCCAAGAATGGCTTCTGCCTACAACTACATCCGCTCAGATCTTTCTGTATTCAGGTTATTGTGCGATTTGCAACATCAAGGCTTACAAACAAATCTTTCCTTTCCGCTCGATACCATTTACCCTGATTTGGATTATTACCCAAGGCTACAATATCAGAATATAGTTTTAAGCAGTAATAAATGGAAAATTAAAAAAGAAGCCCTGTTAGGACCCGATCAAAAGTTGCTACCCATCGCCGAATGTAGATCATACCTAAACAATTTAGGCGTTAGCGAATATTTTAAAGCCGGTATGTCCGATCAAACTTTATGCTTTGCCCTGCAAAGCGACGATGATATCAATGCTTTTCTACAATACGTACAAAAACAAGGCAGTACTTATATTGAAGAAATACTCATCCCTCAAAATAGTATCGTGGTTGATGAAACAGCTAAGCCCTATTTGGCACAGTTTGTTTTGAGTATAAGTCATGATGAGCAAATTTATCGTGGTTTGGTAGAAACATCAGTAAATGCCGGGGTAACCCGATTTTTCCTGCCAGGTAAAGAGTGGCTTTATTTCGAAATTTATTGCCATCAGCAACGTAGTGATCAGATTTTGACCGAAATCATAGCACCGTTCCTGACCACTTATTCAGATCAGGTAAAATCGTGGTTTTTTATCCGTTACAATGAAAACGGAAACCACATCCGGTTTAGGATTCAACTAAACAATCCAATAGATGGGCAGCTGTTAATATCAAGGCTCATGGATGATCTCAAATCGCTTTTAAACTCAGGTTTGGTATCTGATGTGCAGATTAAAACCTACAAGCGTGAGCTGGAACGTTACGGCAGTAATATGATTGAAGATGTTGAACGGCACTTCGCTGTAGATAGTGCATTTGTAGTATCGCTTTTAGAAACCCAGACCGATGATTTTAACAAATATAAATTGTGCAGCCTTTTGGTCGCAAAAATTATCGGAGCTAACCTTATAGATAAGACCGCCATCAATAAGGTTGTGAGGTTAATGTCTGATAACTTTAATGAAGAGCATCGGTTAGATGCAACCGATTTTAAACAATTAAATATTCATTATCAGGAGTTTCGAAAAACAGAATGGACAGCGTTAACAGTAGAACAGGAGCAGGGCTTTAGCCTGTTTTCAGATTCTTTTATCAGGATTCTTACACAATGTGCGCCTGAAAATGCATTAAAGCTATTCACCGATTTAATACATATGCACGTAAACAGACTCTTTAACAAAGATCAGCGAACGCATGAAATGGTTATATACTATTTTTTACTAAAAGATATTCAGCGTCAAAATGCATCAAAAATTTAGCGGTTTAACCTGGCCAATGGATTAACTACAGTTACATCTATTTCTGTAATGAAGCGGTTAAGTGGATCTTTATAATACCTGAATATATAATCATTACCATAAAAACTGCTCAGACGCTTGCCAATATTGTCAATCCCTACATGATGGCTTTCTGTCTGTTTGCCTTTATTATCATTAATCATGTTTATGGTGCTGATATTCAGCTTGTCTCCTTCGTAAGTGATTTTAATGATCGCCTGTTGGGTAGAGTGTGAAATATTTCCGTGCTTAAATATGTTTTCAACCAAAGTTAATAAGATAAGCGGTGGAAATCTTAATCCAAACATATCGCCCGTTACTTCAAGTTCCAGATTGATGGTATTAGCCGTTCGCAGCTTATGGAGATTGATCAGGTGTTCAATCTGCTCAATTTCTTCGCCCAGCGGAACCATCTCTGATGCTTCAGGGCGTTTTAGGGCATAACGCATCATTTCTGACAGATTCATAATCGCATCTGCTGCCATGGGTGCCTTTTTGCGGGCATCGTTATAGATAAAGTTTAACGTATTAAATAAAAAGTGTGGATTGATTTGACTGCGCAGATAATTGTTTTGCGATTGAACCAGATCGTTCTCTAAAGCCTGTTTTTCTATTTGGGTAACCAGGTTCTGCCGTTCCAGTGCTTCTACTTTCTTTTGGTCTTGAAATGATTTAACAATATAAACATATCCAGTTGCTAATACTATATATGAAATTGCCCGGTACAGACAAGATAATATAAATCTGACACTAATAAAATTCCACGATTCGTGGGGTATCAAACCCATATTGCCGAATACCAATACAAGAATATAACTTAAAGTAATATATGCCAGAAGCATTAATATAATTAAAAGCGAAATCTTGACAAATTTGAGATAGTCATTTTTTTCGCTCGTAATTTTCTGTAGTAAAAATGCGTGAGAATAGAAGATACTGACATTGGCTATATATACTAGTAAGTAGATTCCTAAAGGCTGAAATTTAGTTGTAAAACCGAGACTTAAGATTTCATAAATGATGTAAAAGCCCCAAATGATGAAGTGTAATCTGTACTTACTAAAGAATGTTTTGATGTTGAAAAGAGTCATTTTTTATTCTTAAATCTATTAAAATTGGCCTTTTATCTTCTAAAAGCCGGGGTTTGTGTAAAAAAATAGTGCCAGTTGTTTTTCTGGTGCACCTTTACAGAAATTAATAATAAAAATTATTAACAACAATAAATACAAATACAATGAAAGCTCAACAAACAATAATCGCTACTAAACTCGCTAAAAAAACTGTTTTCGTATATAGAAACATTAAAGGGCAAAATAATTTTTCTACTGTTCCAACAGAAATGGGTCAATCTGTAGTAACTACCAGTTGGATTAATGCGATCTAATTAATAATAATTTATACTTTCAATTTAAAGATTTTATGAAAACTACAAAACTCAATAGAAAAACCATTTTCATCTATAAAAATATAAAAGCAAAAAATAATTTCTCTACTGTTCCTACTGATATGGGCCATTCGGTAGTAACTACCAGTTGGTTAAATGCAATTTAATATTTTATTGATTCCGGTTAGATTTTAACAAACTGCTCTGAACATAGGAGAAGAAAGCTTCTTTATAACCTTCGCCAATTTGTATCATCTCATTATTTACCAAACGGATTATATTTCCATCTACTTTTTTAATTGCCGATTTAGCCACAATGTTCGATTTATTAACACGGATAAAAGGGTGGCTTTCTAAGGCCTTTTCAATTTCTTTAAGTGTAAGATAGGTCGTGTGGATTTCAGACTTAGTAATGATCTGTATATAATTCTGTAATGCTTTGATATAAAGTATTTCATCAATAGCGATGTTGGAAAAAGCATATTTGTGGTCGCCTTTGATGTAAAGGGCTGCAACCTGATCAGCTTCTTTCGTAGTAGTTTTACTACTGTTAGTGGATTCCTTTTTTAAAATCCTATCAATACCTAATGCAAATTTTGCAAAAGAAATAGGCTTTAATAAGTACTGATCTGATTGTACATCAAATGCTTGCAAGGCATAATCGGGATGAGCGGTTGTAAAAATTAAATATTTTGCCTTTTCTCTGATATTTTTGGCCAGTTCCAATCCATTAATTCCCGGCATATCAATATCCATAAATAATAAATCAATTTCGTCCTCAATACTTATCTCAGTAAGTGCCTGGACGGGGCTGGTAAAAGTTTTAAAAACTGTTAAACCAGGCATTTCTGCAATATGGTCAGTTAGTACTTCAATTGCATGTTGCTCGTCGTCTATAACAACGCATTTTAGATTCATGAGTATAAATATGTGTGTTTATTTGATTTGAATGCAAGTTAAATAAAAATGAATTGAATTAACAATTGCACCCAAAAAAAACTCATATCCGGTTTTGTCTAAAAAAAACCAGGGTTTCGTGTAATATTCTACGGGGTTGATGTAAAAAAATTATCTGCACCCTTTCTTTTTATAATCTTTAAACTGTTTGCCAAAAACAAAATAATTAGCGGTGAAAACTACTAATTATGAAAACATCTGCCTGCCCAATCTTGTGTAGCCTGTAGATAATTAAATTAAAAACAGGCCATACAATACTGGGTTATATTAAAAAAGAAATACCAAAAGCAAAGACATATTCCCTACATCTACCAAGCATCGACATGAAAAACAACGAATACGAGTATTTACTTAATAAAATCTACTACAAGGGGATTCTGAAAAATCAAGGAATCAATTCAGATATGTATCAGAGAATGCAAAATGAATATAGCAATCTTGATGGACAGAAGCCTGCTAAAGGCCAGTTAGATGGCGAATATGCGTTCAGGAAATCTTTTTTGGTTGTACGTAATTACGTTCAACAAGCAATAAAAGATGGCATGAAAAGTTTTCAGTATACGATGCAGGCAAATGACATCAACAAATTAACCTATATGGTTGATATGTTGAATAGAAACTTTTTTGACAAACAAAGTTTAGACCAAATTATTATCACTGCAAATTCGGTATTTAACCAATATAATTTAAAAAATTAACTACCTAAAATAGATAACAATATGGAATTGAAAGACGAAATCGGGCAGTTTGCCGTAAGAATTAAGAAAATGCTTCCACAAGTTCAATCTGAGGATTTAACACGGAATGCATTAGTTATGCCTTTTATCCAAATCTTGGGATTTGACCCCTCTGAGGTTCAATCTGAAGCTGTTTTAGATTTCGGTGTTAAAAAAAGTAAAAAAGTTGATTATACCATTATGAAAGATGGCGAACCTGCAATTCTCGTTGAATGTAAACACCACAACGATAATTTAGATATTCACGATTCACGCCTATCCAAATACTTCCGTAAAACAAAAGCAAAATATGGCTTACTAACGAATGGCTTGGTTTATCGCTTTTATACAGAGAAAATGGTGAGATCAAAGAAAAATCAAGAGCCATTGTTTGAGTTTAAAATAACGGATACTAAAGCAGCTACTATTGCTAAAATGATAGAAGATCATAAAGACTATTTCAATGTAGATCAGAAAACTAAAGTAGTAGCCAAAAGGTAACAATATTAATTTAATCTAAGAGTTCCCAAAAAATTCCATCTAAAAGTCCTGATCTGATCAGGACTTTTTTTTATGCGCTTTAGCAAAAGAAAAGGGAGAAACTGATTCAGTTTCTCCCTCTAAATAATGACAGGATTTCCTGTTAAATTAATTCTACACTTCTGCTTACAAAGGCGGTTAACTCTGCTCCGGTTAACATACCTTGAGCCAATAGCGCTAAATCTACCGCTTGTTTAGCCAAAGTGCTTTGTTCTGCTTCATCAGCGTTTAAAATCTTGCTGATCAACTTGTGGTTTCCATTAATGGCAACCTTGTAATTATCTGGCATCTGGCCATAGAAGCCCATTCCACCGCCCATAGCAGCCATATCTTTCATCCGGCGCATAAACTCATCCATAGTGATGGTTACGGGTAATTCTTCAGGATGTAAAGCCACAATTTCTACTTGCATCCCTGGTTTGGTTATGGCTTTTTCAAAAATAGCCGTTACTTCTTTTACCTGGTCTTCAGTTAAAACATGTTCGTTCTGCTCGTCTTTCTCAATTAATTTATCTGCAACGCTCGAATCAACACGTTTAATCGATGTTTTTTCTAATTTTTGCTCTAACTGATTAATAAAGTGATTATCAATAGGCGAATCCAGCACTAAAACATCATAATCCTTTTTATTGGCGGATTGGATAAACGCATCTTGTTTCGCAGCATCATTGGTATATAAATATACTACTGTTCCGTTTTTATCAGTCTGTAAAGGAGATGCCTTTTCTTTATACTCAGGAAGGGTGAAAAGTTCGTTTTTAGTATTTCCCACCAAAGCAAAATCTTTGGCTTTGTCGTAAAACTTCTCTTCGCTAATCATACCGTATTTTACAAAAAGACCAATGTCTTTCCATTTATCTTCGTACGCTTTACGGTCTTTAGCAAATAACTCACCTAATTTATCGGCAACCTTTTTTGTAATGTAGTTATTGATCTTTTTAACATTGCTGTCAGCCTGCAAGAAACTACGTGATACATTTAAAGGAATATCAGGAGAATCTATTACACCATGCAATAACATTAAGAATTCAGGAACAATATCTTTTACTTCATCGGTAATAAATACCTGGCGCGAGTACAATTTGATTTTGTTACGTTGCATTTCAAAATCGTTTTTCAACTTAGGGAAATACAATACGCCTGTTAAATTAAAAGGATAATCAACATTTAAGTGGATCCAGAACAGTGGTTCCTCACTAAAAGGATATAATTCACGGTAAAAGTTTAAATAATCCTCGTCTGACAAATCTGCAGGAGCTTTTGTCCAGATTGGGTTAGTGGTATTGATAATATTATCAACTTCAACATCATTATATTTAGCTTTACCTTCTTCATCTACGCCATCTTCAACCGATTCTGTTTTAGTACCAAACTTAATTGGAACTGGCAAAAATTTAGCGTATTTATTAAGGATTTCCTGCAGTTTGCTTTCTTCTAAAAACTCTTCCGAATCTTTGTTTACATGGAGGATAATATCGGTACCGCGGGTAGTTTTAGTGCCTTCAGTAATTTCAAATTCTGTACTTCCATCACAAACCCAGCGTGCAGGCTCAGCGCCATCCTGGTATGATAAAGTTTGAATTTCCACTAAATCTGCAACCATAAAGGCCGAATAGAAACCTAAACCGAATTTACCGATGATTTCATTGGCATCTTTAGCATCTTTAAATTTCTCTACAAACTCACTTGCGCCAGAAAATGCAACCTGGTTAATGTATTTCTTAATCTCTTCCGCCGTCATTCCCAAACCATTATCACTAATGGTAATGGTTTTAGCATCCTTATCAACCGAAACTTGTACCAATGGTGCACCAACTTCGCCATTAAACTGGCCTAATGAACCTAGTCTTTTAATTTTCTGGACAGCATCTACTGCATTAGAAACCAACTCACGAAGAAAAATTTCGTTATCAGAGTATAAAAACTTCTTAATTATCGGGAAAATATTTTCGGTATGTATGGAAATATTTCCTTTTTCCTGTATGCTCATATGTAAATAAATTGTTTAAATCTATATCGAGCATAACAAGGGTTGTTCCAAAAGGATTTGTTTGCCAAAATGACAGTAGGAAGGTGCGATGGGAAATGTAAGATGGAAAACGTGAAATGGAGCAAGAATGGATGTAGAAGAATGATTAATTTTTTGGTAAAGCTTCAAAAGCGATCGTCATTTAGAGCGCAGAGCAACGCAGCCGAGAAATCTAATCCGTGGTCTGTGTCCTCACAGACCATCACGAGTATCATC
>NZ_JADCNK010000036.1:0-22623 GCF_014947265.1 Pedobacter sp. MR2016-19 | reverse complement strand
CGCTACGACATGCGATCATTTTTATAGGATCTTAGCGAGACGCTAAGACCAGATTGCGTCTAGATGAAGATTAATCAATTAGCCCTAAAAACCTTTGGGGTACATTGCATCTGACGTTTAAAAAATATGTTGAAATTTGCCGGGTATTCAAAACCCAAACAATAGGCGATCTGTGCAATATTCCATTCGGTATGTTTCAGCAAGGCTACGGCTTCGGTAGCGATTCTTCTCGAAATGTGCTCAGAAGTAGTTTTTCCAGTCACTTCTTTTACGGCATGGTTTAAGTGATTTACGTGTACCAATAAGCGGAAGGCAAAATCGTGGGCTGTTTTTAACTCCAGAATATGCTCCGTAGAACCAATTGGGAACTGCCTTTCCAATAATTCAATAAATAATGAAGTTAAACGCACAGATGCATTATTCTGTTTAAAAACAATGTCTTGTGGTTTAACTTTTAGTGCTTCGTGAACAATAAGCTGCACATAGTTTCTCAACAGGTCGTATTTATGGATATAATCGCCATCCATTTCTTTCATCATTTTAGTGAAGACATCTGTTAAAATAACTTCCTGTTCTTCGCTAATGTGAATTACCGGACTATCATTAATGCGCCACAATAAAGAATCGCGGAGGGTTTCATTACGGTTATGGATAAAGTTCTCTGTAAATAAACAGAAGAATCCGGCAGGTTTTGGAGAAGTACTTTCCCAAGAATATGGAATATTCGGATTGGTAAATAGTAATGCCCGTTCTTTAATTTCGATCTGCGCATCAGGGTAATGCAAAATTCCATTGCCAATGATCAGCGAAATTTTATAAAAATCTCTCCTGCTAAATGCAGATGGTACATTGGTACAAACATTACTCCGGTTAAAAACATTAAAGTGCCCGATGTCGTTAATCATTCCTAAACTTGGTGTAGGAATTTCTGGTCTGGTGATTTTTAGTTTATTGTAAAAATCCTCTAATGTTTCCTTTTTTTGAAGGGTAGAAAGCTCTTGATTTTTTGATAACATATTTTAAGTGCTTAATACAAGTAAAGTTATGGTTTAATCGTCATTCCTTCATGCATTTCCTCAGTCGGTTCTGCAACTAATTTGTCACCTTCTGATAAATCTCCAAAAACTTCGACTTTATCGTCGGTCTCCCTTCCTTTTTTAACAGCCACTTTAACAGCTTTATTATCGGCTACTTTTAATACAAATAATCCTTCGCTGGTATCCAGTAAAGATTTTTTAGAGATGATAAAGGTACTGGCATTGGCCGGTAAAGGAATGTTCACCTCTGCCACCATACCCGGTAATAAAACCTTTGAAGCATTTGGTACATCCATTTCAATACGTTCAGAACGTAAGCGTAGATCCAGGGCGCCTGATAAGCGTTTCACTTTGGCTTTAAAGGTTTGGCTGGGCAAAGATTTAACCGTAAAACTAATCTCGTCACCAGCTTTTAAATAACCGGTATAAACCTCGGGAATGGAAACAGCGAGGCGCAGGTTTTTCTGATCCTGTAAAGTAAACAAAGGTAAATCAGAACCTTTACCTGTCGGACCAACATAGGCACCTAAATTCACATTTCTGGCTGAGATAATTCCACTGAACGGTGCCCTGATGGTTAAATAATCCTGAACTGAACTCACCTCCTTATAGGCCGCTTTTGCTGCTTCGAGCTGTGCAAGGTCTGCATTTTTTTTGGCCATCGCCTGGTCCAGGTCGTTGGAAGAGATTGTTCCAGGCGTTTTACTGGTTTCGTACAAACGGTTGTAATTCGCTTTGCTGGCGGTATAAACCGCTTCCTGTGCTTTTATACGCGATTGTGTCGCTGCCAGTTGCGAATTCATTTCAGGTGCTTCCAGTGTCATTAATAACTGACCTTTGCTTACTTCTGTGCCGATATCAACTTTTAAGGTTTTTACAAAACTGCTTACTTTGGCGTATAAATCCACTTGCTGCAAAGCAATTAATTCGCCAGGTAAACTCAGTTTAGTGGATAGTTTCTCTTTTTTAAGGTCGAAGGTGGCTATCGCTGCTTCTTTTTCTTTCCTGGGTGCTACTTTCGATTCGGAGTGTCCACAGCCATACATAGCCGTTAGCACTAAAAATCCTGTACTTAATAATCCTGTTGAAAATATCTTCGTATTCATTTGTGATGATAATTTATTCGTTTTCTGGTAAACTTTTAATGTAATGGATGCTTTCTTCGTCTTCCGGATCAAGCGACATCGAGTTGGTGGTCTGTTTTCCCTGAACCCATGCAAATACCAATGGCAATATAATGAGTACGGCGAATGTTGAGGCCAGTAAACCACCAATAACCGCCCTGCCCAGCGGCGAAACGGCTCCTCCGCCTTCACCATGACCGATAGCCATTGGCAACATCCCTGCAATCATCGCGATACTCGTCATGATGATTGGGCGTAAACGTAATGCTGCAGCTTCGCGTGCCGATTCTAGTGCATTACCATTGTGTTTTCGTAGTTGCTCTGCATTGGTGATGAGCAATACCGCATTGGCAATAGATACCCCCACCGACATGATAATTCCCATGTACGATTGCAGGTTTAAGGTTGATCCGGTTATGGTTAATAACAATAATGAGCCTAAAATAACGGCCGGTACAGTGGCTAAAATAACCAATGGAACTTTAAAAGACTGGAAATTAGCGGCCAGCATCAGGAAAATTACCACAATGGCGACAAATAAACCAGATTGTAAGCTACCTAAAGTGTCTGTTAATACTTTACTTAAACCAATTGCGGTCACATTTAATCCCCTTGGCAGTTCGCCAACGTCCTTAATGGCCTTTTCCACATCTTTTGATGCCGTACCCAGGTCGGTATGGTAAAGGTTTGCCGTTACCGATAAAAAAGGCATAGCACCAATGTTGTCGTTTTCGCCAGCCGTGGTATCAGGCGTAATTTTCGCAACATCGCTCAATACTGGTCGTGCTGAATTTTTCAATAAAGGAATTTCGCCGATATCATCTTTACTGGTCATTTGATTCAGCGGTACCTGAACCTGCACACTATAAGGTAAAGATGCCTTTTCATCCAGCCAGACATTTTTATCCGTATAACGCGATGATGAAGTTGAGGCAATTAATGATCTTGAAATGTCGGCCATATCAACCCCGATCTGTGCTGCACGGGTTCTGTCGATATCGATATTTAAGGATGGATATTTAATCGGTTGTGCTAACTGAACATCGCGCATGTAAGAGATTTCCTTCAATTCTGCCAGGATTTTATTCGCATATTTTTCATTCAGCTTTTTGTTTTTGCCTGCTATACGCACTTCAACAGGGGTAGGAGAGCCTTGACTCAATACCTTATCCGTTAACTCTATCGGCTCGAAAGAAAGTTTAACATCAGGCAGTACTTTTTTGATTTTCTCTCTGAACTGATCCTTAAAATCGTCCATATCTTCTTCGAAGTCTTTTAAACTTACCTGGAAAACAGCTTCGTGCGGACCTGCCATAAACTGGTAGATCGGGTTTACCGAAAACTGGGCAGGGTGTTGACCAACGTAAACGGAAGAAATGCCCATATGCTCTTCGCCAACCATTTTTTTCAGCTCAGCTAATACCACATTTGCTTTTTCTTCGGTACGTTCTAAACGTGTTCCATCGGGTGCGCGTAAACGCAACTGGAACTGACTTGAGTTCACTCTTGGCAAAACATCGCGGCCAATATTAGCCAGTAATAGTGCCGCTAAACCGATAATGACCACCAAATAAACCAAAACAACAGATTTTCGGTAAGGCAGTATCCGGTCAAGGAAGCGCATAAAACGGTTACGGAACTTATCGAAGAAACCAATTTTACCATTGCCATTAAAATCTTCACGTTCAACCAGCACTCTTTTCTGGTTCAGGGTATCTTTTTCCGATTCGAGTGTAATGCCCGTTGCTGCAAAATCAGCTTCATCCTGCGTAATATCAGGGTGATGTTCACTGCCTTTTTTAGGATGTGCAATCATCAGCCAGTTGGCCATAATCGGTACGAATGTTTGCGATAAGAGGAATGAAACCACCATCGAAAAACCAATTGCCAATGCCAACGGTAAGAATAATGCCCCTGGGATCCCAGTCATGGTAAAAGCAGGTGCAAATACGGCAAGAATACAAAAGAGAATTAACAATTTCGGAAAAGCGATTTCTTTACAGGCATCCCAAATGGCCAGCGCCTTGGGTTTGCCCATGTCAAAATGCTGGTGGATATTTTCTATCGTTACTGTCGATTCATCTACCAAAATACCGATGGCCAAAGCCAATCCACTCAGCGTCATAATGTTGATCGTTTGTCCGAATAATTTCAGGAACAAGACACCAGCAATAATAGATGTTGGGATGGTGAGGATTACAATCAATGCCGCACGTTTATCACCCAGGAAAAGTAAAACCATCAGTCCTGTTAATATTGCACCGATAGCACCTTCGCTGATCAAACTTTTTACAGCATTGATTACATAAACAGATTGGTCGAATTCGTAAGAAAGTTTGACATCCTCTGGTAAGGTATTTTGGATGTTCGGTAGGTTTTTCTTTAAGTTTTTAACCACATCCCAGGTGGAAGCATCGCCGGATTTGGCAATACTTAAATATACCGAACGTTTGCCGTTGATTAAGGCATAACCTGCTACTAAATCGGCCCCGTCTTTAACGGTGGCTACATCGCGAAGTTGCAAATTTTGTACACTGCCTTTAAATAAGGGAATGTTCTCAAAATCTTTAACCTTTTTAATCGTATAATTGGTTGGTGTGATGTAGTTTTTATCGCCAATTCTTACATTTCCTGAAGGCGCAGTCTGGTTATTTAGCCTGATGGCTTCAACCACCTGGTCTACCGTTAGGTTATGGGAACGCAAAAGGGAGGGATTTACATTGATTTCTATCGTTCTCGGACTACCGCCAAAAGGGGCAGGGGAAAGCAAACCCGGTATAGCGGAAAAACTAGGGCGTACATAAGTATTGGCCAGATCCTGCAATTCGTTGTTGGTACGGATAGGGCTGCTTAATACCAATTGCCCAACCGGAAGGGACGAAGCATCAAAACGGATCACAAACGGTGGTTGCGAACCTGGCGGGAAAATGGCCTGGGCTCTCGTAGATAGCGCACTTAATTCTGCTGCTGCCTGGGCCATGTTGGTGCCTTCGTAATAGGTTAATTTCATTAACATTAAACCCTGTGTATTTTTGGTTTCGATACTTTTGATACCATTTGCAAAAAGCAGGATGTTAACATATTGTTTGCCGAAATAAGCCTCCATCTGGTCGGGTGTGTAACCGCCAAAAGGGTGGGCAATATAAATTACCGGAAGGTTCATTTGCGGAAGGATATCAACCTTGATCTGGTTGATGGCCCCAATACCGAAAAAGAACAGTCCAGCCACTAAAACTAAGATGGATATGGGTTTGCGGAGTGCGAAACGTATTAAATTCATTTATATAGCCAGATTAAAATTCGTTGATAAATATGTCGTAATTGCCTAATGCTGCCGATTTTAACAGCAGGGCCTGCCAAACATTGGTAAAGGCAATATCACGATCGGTTTCGGCACGGTTTAAGGTAAAAAGGGCCTGTGTAAGGTCGACCAATGTAGTAAGCCCGTTTTTATACAAAATGCTCCTTTGCAGATAGGCGTTAGATGCCGCTTTTACCTGAACGGGTGCTTCCCTGTAATTGGCCAAAGCATTGGTTAATTTAGTTTCAGCAAGGGCAAGCTGTGCTTTCAATTGTTGATCAACGAGGTTATATTCTTCTTTTAAGCCCTGACTAATGTATTCCTGCGCTCGTACCTGCGGACGGTTTTTAAGTAAGGTTGACAGGTTCCAGGTCATTCCTATGCCAATCAAATAGTTTCCGCGTGTGGGATTGATACCATCGGCATAACTGGTAGAATAGGCAGTCTGATCTAAAGCATAGCCTGGGCTGAAACCGGAACCACGGCCTTGCATCACACCGAATAAGGTAAACGTAGGGTAATATAATTTTCTGAAATAATTAACCTGTTGCTGGCTAACATCAACACGGTTTTGGTAAAACTTTAACAATGGATGCGAGCTTTTGATTACTGTATCTTCGAGCAGATTGCCAGGGATACGTGTAATTGAAGTAGTGTCTAGTTCGTATGAGGTTGCGGTTAATCCCATTAAAACGCCTAAACGGTTAGCTTGTTCCTGTTCCAAATCTTTAGCTTTAGTTAGCGCGATTCTGGCATTAGAAACTTCAGCTTTTGCGAAAGAAGAATCAACTCCCGCAATTAATCCGTTTTTAGCCCTGATTACGGCTGTGTTTTTAAAGGTAACAGCACGGTCAAGATTTTTCTGTTGCGATTTTGTTAACCTTTGCGCAGCCAGTAAATTTAAATAAGCAGCAGAAACACGGATTTCCTGTTGGAATTTTTCCTGTTCCAGGTCATTTTTGTCTCTCTGGTAGGCAGCGTCTGCAATTTTAATACGTTCTCTGATTTTTCCAAAAGTGAAAAAATCCCAGTTTACGTTGGCCAGGTAGAGCCCGCCAAACGCAGCATTCCAGTTTTGTTTGTCTAAAGCAGGACCAGAGGAAGCGGTTCCCAAACCACCTAGACCATATTGTGGTCCGTTTTGGCCGTTAATGGTACCATAATCTTGTTGGGCGCTTAAACTGAAGTTAGGTAGATACTCTCTTTTGGCCTGTTGAATCGATGATTTTGACGCATTGGCATAATTATCTTTGGCCTTAATGGTTCCATAATTGGTAATTGCAGTGTTTACGGCTTGCTTTAAACTTAGCATTTGAGCGCTTGCAGCAATAGAGAAACTAATAAATAATAATAGTGATGAATAAAATAAAGATATGCGTGGCATAGTGTATAATTTACACGGCAAATGTAAATTATGGCGGCAATTTCAAAGTATTCCGTTCAAATCAAAAATTATGCGAATCAAATAATAATAGAAATGTTACTTAACGACCAATGAAAACACCCTTTTGACTAATTTTTATTGATTATTTCTGATGTATGTATACAAATAAGATAAAAAGATTATAATAGATGGTGAGCGTAAAATCAAATTACAAAAGGATCGTCATTTCGAGCGTAGTGCAACGAAGCCAAGAACCCGAAGGTTCTGCGAAGCAAAATCCGTATCGAGGTAGATCTCTCCACTCCACTGCGTTCCGGTCGAGATGACGGCGTTTATTGAAAGTACTACCCCTCTTCAGTATAACTTTTAAAATTATCCAGAATGGCCTGCCATCCGCCACGTTGCATTTCGATGGGATTGGTCGATTCGGCATCGAAAGTTTCGGTTATCCTGGTTTGTTCGCTCAATGCATCAAAAGTAATGCTTACCGTTCTGCCATCTTCCATAGTATATTCGATTTTTTTATGCTGATTGACCGTGGTATAGGTGCCGCCAAAATCAAAACTCATGCTGCCATCTTTTGCTGCCATGGTACTTCTAAATTTACCACCAACTTTTAAATCATTTTCCGAATAAGGGGTATGCCAATCAGGTGAGGCAAAGGCCCATTTAGTAATGTGGTCTGGATTATTCCAAAATTCCCAAACTTTTTCTACTGGAGCATTTACTGTCGTTTCTACGGTGATCGATGTTTTATTTTCCATGTTTTGAAGGTGTTTAATTTTTTAATAAAATTATGGGAAATTTAACAACTCAGAAAGCGTAAATGCGACAAAATAGGGGGTAATATCCCACTGTTCTTCAGTTGAGTTTGTGCTTAGTGAAGTGGTAGTGCATATAAAAAAAATGCACACAGATAAGTACTGCGTGCAATCTCTATATGAATAATTCAGAAATGACTGAAAATAGGGCGACTAACTTAATATTAGTGCAAATCCGTATAAATAAAAGTAACCGTGTCTCTTGATACCAGGCCGCTCATATTTCCGCCTGTGTAAACTGCTTTATAGCTTGATCCTTTTTTTAGATCGTAAGCTTTAAGTAAATCGGCATTTGCAACAAGGCTATCACCTGGATTTACTTTGGTATAACTAGAGGCCGGAGGTGGCATAATCCTTTTGGCCATTGCACCTTTGTATGGGGCTTCTTCTCCTTTTTCATTGGTAATGCTTAAATAACTGCTCATTAAAGGCTCGAAGGGGGTATGCCAGATACAGAAGCTTTTGGTGCTATCGGTATTGTTATGTACTACAAACCTCAGCAGCAGTGGATCGCCAGTAGCTACATTGCCATTTATTTTTAGTTTAACCTCAAGCGAATCGGTTTTATCGGAGGTGGTTTGCGGCATACTGTCGCTTTTACCATTTGCGGTATTTCTGGTGGCCTCGCTGCAGGCAGAAAATAATACTAAAATTGCAGGGATAATTAATTTAATGTTTTTCATCGAAGTTTTTTTTAATAAGCAAATGAACGTTGATATTGTTTGAATTATTGAACTAAAACGATTAAGTGACGCAAGTATATTGAATTATTCGCAGATTGCAGTACGGCATATCGGGGTTTCATCCCGCTTTCCGTTTTACTTTGCCTGCGGCTTCGTGTTCACTACAGTGTTACTATTTTTGGCAGGGTGCTTACCTGCACAAGCCTTTGTTTATAAACCCGGTAGCAGCGGCAGCCCCCGATTCTTCATTGGGGCTATAGCGAATAACGGGGCTGCTGTTTCCGAAGAGCTACTGAACGATCGTTTTCAAAAAAATAATTACTAATCTGTGGCAAGCTTTTCTTTATATGGAGAGCAATTTGGTACTGTTATTCTTGTTTCTCCCCGCTTTCCGTTTTGCTTCGCGTCCACTCTAATCGGGTCTAGGTGGCCTAATTTGTAATAAGATTATAGGCTGGGTGGACAAGCATGAGGAATAATTTATTTCATAAAGGTCAATATGAATGAAGTGTATTTATTGAATTGATAGGAGGCGAGGAATCGTCATTGCGAGGAGGAACGACGAAGCAATCTTACAACGATCGCTACCAGTGTGTGCATTAAGATTATTCATTTTTGCATATGTTTTTAAAGGCATTCATGAGCTTAATCGTTCGGTTATCTTCGTGCCTAGCATCCGATAGCTATCGAATGACGACCATTCTATTGGAGTCTGTCAATGGTAGTGAGATATTTTTTATCGAATTATACTTTTATGTAGCAAGTCTTTGTTTAATAAACCCGGTAGCAGCGGCAGCCCCGATTTTTCATTGGGCTATAGCGAATAACGGGACTGCTGGTTCTGAAGAGCTACTGAACGATCGTTTTCAGAAAAAATAATTATTAATCTGTGGCAGGTTTTTCTTTATATGGAGAGCAATCTGGTACTGCTATTCTTGTTTCTCCCCGCTTTCCGTTTTGCTTCGCGTCCACTCTAATCGGGTCTAAGTGGCCCAGCCTGTAATAAGATTATAGGCTGGACGTGGTGGAAAACTGAACGATCGTTTCAAATAAAAATAGGTATGAAATATTAATCTGCAGCCAGTTTTTTCTTTCTCCTAAACCTTTTCACCTGCCCCATATGCTCTGTCGGGATATTATCTCCCAGTAATTTACCCCAGGGTTTAAGTCCGTCAATACGATCAAAGATTATTTTCATTACCGCAATAAATGGAATGGAAAGGAACATGCCAGGGATACCCCAAAGTGCAGCGCCCATCAATACAATTACGATAGAAATAAGGGCGTTGATCTGTACCTTGCTCGAAACAATGCGTGGTACAAGGATATTATTATCAATAAACTGAATCAGCGCATAAGCGCCTATAATTAAGAGTTGAGTAGTAAAACCATCCTTGGTTAAAGTAGCCATTAACACCGGTAAGGCAATTGCGATAATGCCGCCAATGTAAGGCAATAGGTTTAGTATTGCGCCGATAACGCCAATTAAAATGGCATTTGGTACGCCAAGGATAAGCAGGGCGGCAGAGTTCATTACGGCAACAATAGAAGTTTCGATCAATAAGCCTACAATATAACTTTGGATGGCCGCTTTCGTTTCGCCCAAAATTTCGGCAACTTTTTGTTTATTTTCTTCTGAAAATACTTCATAAATGAAGTTTAAAATGAGCGTTTTGTATAATAAAATTAGAAAAGTATAAACCGGGATCAGGAAAACCACACTTAAAACCCCCAACAAACCATTAAGTGTCTGGCCGATTAAGGCTTTACTTCCATTAGCTGCATCGTTAAGCATTTGCGTCTGCTTTTGTGTAGAAATGCCAAAGGTACCTTGTAACCAAGCCCTTATTTGCTCAAGCAACTGCGATAATTTTTGTTTAATGCTATCGAGGTCATCAAAAAAGTGCGCTACCTGTGATGACAAAAAATAGAGTACGGCCACCACTACCAGCAAACCAATGAGCATAGAAAGAATAATACTGACTATTTTGGGCATTTTTCTTTCGAAACGATTGGTTAATGGGTTTAGTAATATGGCAATCAGGGCGGCAAAAGCAAGGGGCACAAGAATATCTCTCAGCACACTCATTATAAATACCGTAATTACTAATCCTAAAAGAATTACAGGCGCTTTGATGTAAAATGGGTAGGTTTTAAGCATTTTTTAGATAAGTTAACCGTTCAACAACCTAAAAGGTAATCAAATTGTTTTAAAGTTTTTAGCCGTTTAAGGAGTAAGTAAGAAAGGTATCATTTTTTTTGGTCTCAACTCGCAGAAATGGCAAACAAGAGCCAAGTATTTTATAAATTTAACACCAGATTATAATCATGATTAAAAATTACCCATGAAAAATAGCTTTTTGATAACCGCCTGTTTGTTTTTGTTTAGCCATGTTTTAAGTGCTGCTGAGGTAGATACTGCTTTAACCTATAGCAAATCGATGAACAAAAGTATTAAAGCTGTGGTAATTAAGCCCGATAGTTATAAAACCGGAAAAAGATATCCGGTGGTGTATCTGCTCCATGGCGCAGGGGGGAACTATGCAGAATGGGTTAAAAAAGTACCTGGAATTAAAAACCTGGCCGATCAATATCAATTTATAGTGGTATGCCCTGATGGGAATGTAACCAGTTGGTATTTCGATAGTCCGGTAGACCCCGAATGGAAATACGAAACCTATGTGGCTAAAGAATTGGTGAGCTATGTAGACGAACATTATAAAACTATTGCTGAAAAAAAGGGCAGGGCCATAACGGGTTTAAGTATGGGCGGACACGGTGCATTATACCTGGCCATTAAGCATCAGGATGTTTACGGTGCAGTGGGTAGTATGAGTGGCGGTGTAGATATTAAACCTTTTCCAAATGGATGGAATATTTCAAAAAGGTTAGGACCGGAAGATGAATTTCCGGAGCGGTGGAAACAAAACAGCGTAATTGATATGATCTACCATATTAAACCTGGATCGCTTGCTATTGCCATTGAATGTGGTACGGAAGATTTTTTCTATAAAATGAATGTACGTTTGCATGATGAGCTCTCGTACAACAATATTCCCCATGATTTTACCACCAGGCCTGGTGTACACAACTGGGATTACTGGGCCAACGCGATTAAGTTTCAGAGTGTATTCTTAAGTAACTATTTTAACGCAAAGCCTTAAATATTGTTTAGGCAGCAAGTTGTGCACTTACTTTATTAATGAGGTTGTTGATATCGAATGGTTTAGCGATGAAATCGTTAGGATAACAAATAATGCCTTGCGTATCGTTTAAGTTATGGCTGGCCGAAATCATAATTACCGGAATGTGCAACATTAACCGGTCTGATTTGAGCAGATTGCAAAGATCCCGCCCATCCAGGGCACCTAGCATCACATCCAGCAAAATTAAATCTGGCTTAAATTCGCTAATCCGCTGCTTAAAATAACTAGCATCCATTAATCCATTTACCTGATAGCCTTCCAGACTTAAAATTAATTCTATAACCTCCAATATTTCCTGATTATCATCAACCACTAATATTTTTTTCATCTTCTCGTTCTCCATCAGGTTATTGTGATTGTATTAACATATTGTAAATAAATAACTTCTGATTGATTAACAAGGCCAAAGCTAAAAGGTTTCAATCTATTTTGATGAAAACACAACAGGGAGTTTTAAGTGGGACTATAATCCAGTCGAAAAAAAATAATTATCAGATTCGTATCTATTCCAGCCGTAGTAAAATCAAATGACGTAGTTATAATATTGTAACCTGCATTAAAATTAATACATCATTTTAAGTAAAAATTAACTTTTAGATTACATACAAAATAAAGACTTACCATATTTTTGACCGTTCTCGAAATCTTATTTATAAAACAGGAAACGAAGATTTAAAACCAAAATGAAATACTTAGTCAAAGAAATCAGTGACGGAAACTGCGATATTACTTTGTTGCCAGAAAACCTGAATGATAGAAATCTTTTAGCCGAAACTACGAAAGGCCATCAGCAAGATTATCAGGAAGCTATCCAATCGCATTATGAACATGCTTTAAAAAATGAAGTTCATGGTAATGCTGCATTTGTTTCTCTAAATAATGAAGAAAGCAATTATCCGAAAAGAGTAAATGTGAATTATCAGATTATTTTAAGCTAAATTAGCTTGTTTCACTGTGGCAAGGCTTTCTTTAATGGTAAAGAAGGCCTTTTTTGTTTATTTCTAATCTGTAATACAAATTTCTTCTCCATCCAATTACATAAAAAGCTTTTTTTATTGCATTAAGCTTTGAATATTTGATATTTGTTGATCATTATGAAATTAATGGCGTTAAAAGAGAAACACTTTTGTTAAATGACCATATTTGAATCTAATTAGAACATCATTCTTATTGCTTAGTATATTTGAAATAAATTGTGTTTTCTGGATGATACTTAGGCAAACACTAATTGATGCTAAAATAGTTAAGCGGAAACTTACAACCATGCACATACATTTTGTTTTTAGCCTGACTAACAAGCAAGAATATGCTGCTGATTAATAATAGAAATGCTGATCAAAAGAGCAGTCAATACATTAAGGCCACAGACAACTAAATTAAAAAACGCAAATAAATGATCACTTTAAACCACACCAATCTTGAACCCCAATATGCCATTGGGATTGATGTTGGCGGCTCTTCGCTCAAATGCGGTGTAGTAAACGAGCAAGGAGAAATTTTGTATTCCACGCTGATTCCGCTAAAAAAAGCAAAAACTCAGGGTTCAATCATCGCACTTATTGTGGAAGCGATCCAAACCTGCGCAGCAAAAGTGAAACATCCTGTTTTGGGTGTGGGAATAGGATTTCCTGGAACGATATACAATAATAGAATTATTGCCGGTGCCGATAATCTGCCGGGTTTTAAACAACTGGCCCTGGGCGAAATCCTGCAGGATGTAACCCGTTATAACGTTATTATGGATAACGATACCAATTTGATGGGGCTGGGTGAGATGTGCTATGGTGCTGCTAAAGATTGTGGTGATGTGGTTTTTCTTACCGTTGGTACAGGGATTGGGGGAGCTGTTATGATTGACAATAAACTCTATGGCGGATTTAGAAATAGAGGAACAGAATTGGGGCATATTATTGTAGAACATAATGGTTTAGCCTGTGTGTGTGGCATAAAGGGATGTTTGGAGGCCTATGCTTCAGTAACTGCATTATTAAAACATTATCAATTTATTCATCCGGGCATCCCCGAAACAGACGAAGTTGATGGTCGTTATATTATAGAAAAATACCTGGCTGGTGAAGAGTATGCCCTAAAAGCTATGGGTCAGCATTTCGATTACCTGGCAACAGGTATCACTAGTTTTATTAATATTTTTAGCCCTGAAAAAATTGTAATTGGAGGTGGCATAAGCGAATCTGGTGCCTTTTATGCGAGAGAAATAGAACGTAGGATCAAGACCTTAGCTGTTCCGGTATCATCAGGCAATGCCTTGGTTGTTCCGGCAAAATTGGGCAATAAAGCAGGTTTACTGGGCTGCGCAGCAAATGTTTTCCGAAAATTTAAAGCATTCGATTATGCAACGACTTAAATTGCGATAGAAGATTGGGAACATAAATATGGAATTTGCATCTGACAGATAAAAGCTTATTTGCCGCTATTCCTTATCCTGCACTGTCCAAACCAGGTCTTTCGTTTGGTACCCCAGATCATTTGCTTTTCTTAAGTAATCAGCCTTTACTGCATCTGGAATATATCTCGTCCGCGAAAGTATCCAAAGATAATCCAGGTTATTCCCGGCTATCAGGGCGTATTGGTAATCTCTGTCGATATCAATTACATTGTAACCGGCGTAAAACGGACCGAAAAAGGAGACTTTTAACCTTGCTTCGTCATCACTTTTCACAAATTTGGCTTTTCCAATGCTTTGTTTCCATTTGTTTTTTACCATGTCATACCCCTTATTGTCGACCTTGATAGACCCGTCATCATTTTTAGAATAGGTAGCAGTTACGTTCTTCAGGTTCTTTTCGAACTTGAAATCCATCCTGGCAATTTCGTACCAGGTACCCAGGTATTTATCCTTATTAAATGGCTTAACTGCTGATGCACCTTTAGGGATTGAAACCTTACAGCTTGCATAGGCCGCCGCTATGATCGCTAATGTTGCTAACAAAAGTGTATTCCTGTATTTTGTTGTCATTATGGTAATTTAAATAATTGCAACAATGGGGAGTCACAAATGTTTGGGCCTTAAGATAAGATTGATATTTATTCCGGTTCCATCAAGCTTTTTGAGAGGCATTTTTGGGCTGCAATAGATAACATGGTCTCAGTGTCTCATTCATTTTGCACGCCGCACAAACGAGCGGTACAGATTGGACATGTTTTTATGGCGTACCAGTATAATCTGTTGGCTATTCCAAGCGACCTGAAAGTGACTGTCTGGTAAACATAATCATTTGCCGTTTTTTTTTAAAAAGCCTAGTTTAAATAAAAAGGGTTGCCTTTTTGGAGCAACCCTTTTTATAATATGGGATAATCCCATCTGTACTCCCAAAAGTGCGAATTTCGGAATATTTCACAAGTGATTTACAATTATTAATCAATGCGATATTAAAAAGCCACTGGTAGACAGGGGAAAAAGATTTTTATCACGTCGTTTTTTATCTTATTCGATGTGCAATAAGTTTCTTTTTTCCTTTCCTTCCCATTTTCAGTCTACAGCTAATTAATGGAGCAAGTGAATTTAAGGACAGACCATTTAAAAGCTATTTTTAATTCAAAAATTAGATGCTGTAGTGCCATGATGGAAAAATCTATTGCAGGCTTAGATATTGTAGATGGACAACCGTATATATTGATCAAAGAAGCTCGGTTCAACGATGACCAGATGTTTGAATCAGCTGTGTCGGTATCGAAATACGAGCTTAATTCGACTTCGCTTGAAATTGAAAAGAAAGAGCAGATCACGGCAGCGACATTCTTTATTGAAATTACAACCCTGTTAGGATTAAGATAGGTACAGGTATTTTTTTTGCTAACTTTACACTTAGTGGATATGGAGTAGCACAGGGCACGAATCAGTTGACAGTAACAGAGGACAACATTGAGCAGAGTACAGCCATTCCAGCGACAATGATGAACTTCACATTTGACTTGGGCTCCCGAAGCCTATTGCCAGTGTTTCAATTAGGTATTGATCCCACCAAAAAAACGGTCATTTTTTCTTTTGGGCAGAGGTTTGGCCATCCCAATGACTAAGTTCGCAATAACGGCAGGCGGTATTTGGACATGGAATCAGTCATTAAATAAGCTTGCCTTGGGACAAACAATAGGTTCGACCACTAATCTTGAGAAAGACATCAGATATGAGTTCGACAGCAGTCCTAAAGGATGGTATTTAGGTTTTCAGTTAAATTTTTAAGGAGCGACTTGATTTTGACTATCAATTTGAACTAATTTTAATCGCATGTGATACACGGACATTGTGATCTGTAGTTTTTTGCAGATATGAAAAGATTTGATTTTTGCTATGTTTGTCAGTCAATTTAATTTGTAATTACTTGATTTTTAGTAATTAATATTATAAATTAGCTATGGCAAGTCCACTAGGGACCATGGGGAAAAGTGATCCTAACCTTAACATATTTTATATGAAAAACGTAATTGCATTGATTGGCTGGTTGTTATTGCTCTCAGGTTTGGCAGTATACCTATATGGCGTAACATTTGCTATTTTTTTTTCTACTAGCGTCGTTGAGAACGGAACTAAAGTCTTAAAGATACCGGATGCTCTGGAAACGGTAATAACAACCATCGGTGCCATATTACTCACAAATCTCGGTGCTATACTTGGCATTTCGATCATGAAGCCTAATGCCGCAATTGCGAAAATTGCGATGGTCGGAAAGGATATCGAACTTCCAGAATCCATAACGGTGCGTGAAAAAAATCAGATAGCGGGGGTGTTGTTCTATATTATTACATTAATCGCCTGCGGCGTGAAGTGGGCTTCAGCTACTTTTAAGGAAGTTCCAAATCCCGTTGTGGTGCTAATACCACAATATGGAAAGACACTTATTGGTATAATAACCGCTTACCTGGCATTTGTACTTGCTGTCAATTCCCGACCGTCAACAGTATCTTAGAACTTGAGTAAGCCACTAATTTGTTATATCTAACCATCAAGTTAAGGAGTAAGCTGAAAATCCGAAGAAGAGTAAGCATTGACCATTTAGATTTTATGCAAAAAAAAGCTAAAAAAATAAGTCATGACCACATTGGTTGTACTTGTTTTATTATCCCTGAAAAAGTATTGAAGAAATTTTCACATGATAAGGATCTGTCAGATCAGGAACGTAAGTTCTTTGCCGACGCCGCGAAGTTTGAAAGTGAATGGCGAAAAGGCCGTGATATGAGAACTGAGTTGGCGTTAACTGCTCAGAAGATCCTACCTAGCGGTCTCCAGGGACTACCTTTATTACCGCCTACTATTACGCTATTTGATTGCCAACAACATAATACCTTGCCAGGCGTAGCTATTTCGAGTCCTCAGACTTCTGCGGATCCAACATGCACCCGTGCATTCAACTACACTACCGCAGTTGCAAATTTTTATCAAACCGTTTTTGGGAGGCACTCGATAGACGATGCGGGTATGGCAATGATTTCATCCATTCATTATAGCGTGAACTATAATAACGCATTCTGGAATGGCGGACAAATGACTTATGGTGACGGCGATGGTAATATTTTTATAGATTTCACAAAAGGAAATGATGTTATCGCTCATGAACTGACTCATGGGGTAACGCAATATACATTAGGCCTCAATTATGCAAACGAGTCTGGTGGTCTAAATGAGAGCATCTCAGACGTTTTCGGCACGATGTTCCGGCAATGGGAGGCCAATCAGGATTTTACAACTGCTGATTGGTTGATTGGGAGTGACATTATGGGGCCAGGCGCTACATTACGAGGTTTTACCTGTTTGCGGGATATGGCCGCTCCGGGGGCTAAACATTGCCTTTCACCACAGCCAAATCATTATTCAAAGTATAAACCAGGAATGGATCCACATGAAAGCAGTGGAATTCCTAACTTTGCTTTCTATACGGCTGCCAAGACACTCGGAGGAAACAGTTGGCTAACGGCGGGCAAAATCTGGTATCAGGCTGTGGCAGGTTTTGGAACGTCGCCAAATATGACAATGAAACAATTTGCAAACCGAACAAGGTCTGTAGCGAAAAGTCTTTTTACTGGTCAAAAGTCAGTTATTTCAGCTATTGACAGCGCTTGGAAGTCGGTAGGATTATAAAACAAAATGGAAGATGGCGATTTTAAAGATTGAACGGATTGGTGGGTTTGCTGGATTTGGAGGCATTAATTCCCGTCTACAGAGTATTGGTGAGGTGAACACAAGTGACCTATCGTTAAATGATAAAAGGGCAATTGAAGATCTATTTGCATTTAGTAATACTAGTAATGGCAGTCTCAGCCCAGATACTTTCAGATATAAAATATCAAGAACAACATCCAAAGGCACAGAAAGTATTGAAGCAAGCGAAGATATGGTGCCCAACCTGATTAAGCAGTCTGTGAAAGATCAAATTATTTAGTGCCCGTATAAGACAGTTATTCTACCTAAAAAGTATGTTTATTGCAACGACAAATAGTTTTCATAGGATGATTTTAAGACAAACCTATACAGGATGAAAACACAAACGCCATTTCTGACATCAGAAATGGCGTTTGTGTTATAAGTCCTATCCGTACTCGGGGCGGGAATCGAACCCGCACGCCTTTGAAAGCACAGGATTTTAAGTCCTGCGTGTCTACCAGTTCCACCACCCGAGCATTAGCCTGTTCCGAAATCCTTCGGTAGGTTAACTTTAAAATAAATGCCTTCTGGCAGGAAGGCATTTAGAGCGAAAGACGAGATTCGAACTCGCGACCCCGACCTTGGCAAGGTCGTGCTCTACCAACTGAGCTACTTTCGCAAATTAATACATGTGTTGTATTCCTTTGGGGTTGCAAATATAGGAATTAAACTTTTCGAATCAAAAAAATAAAATAAATTTTTAAAATAAAATTGTTAATGCTTCAAAATCAATGAAATAAAATAAAGTCTTGGCGAGGAAGATCACAACCTTAAACTTTTCCATTCTAACTTTTTTGATTAATCCCTTTAAACAAAAAAAGCTTTCATCTCTGAAAGCTTTTTGTTCGATTTTTTTGTGTGTACTCGGGGCGGGAATCGAACCCGCACGCCTTTGAAAGCACAGGATTTTAAGTCCTGCGTGTCTACCAGTTCCACCACCCGAGCATTAGCCGCTGCCGATCTCCATCGGCTTGGTTAACTTTAAAATAAATGCCTTCTGGTAGGAAGGCATTTTGGAGCGAAAGACGAGATTCGAACTCGCGACCCCGACCTTGGCAAGGTCGTGCTCTACCAACTGAGCTACTTTCGCATTTACAAAACTGATGTTGTTGTTTCGTTTTGGTGATGCAAATATAGGCAGATTTATATTTCTGTCAAGAGATTTCTTGTTAAAAATTTAATATTTAATTTAAATTGCTGGCTTTCAGTACCAGTAAAATTAAATCAGTTTCAAAACCTTTTGCCTGAAGGTAGCTCATCAGCTTATTTTTTCGTTTGAACGCATCATTTTCAGCCAGACTTTCTGCTTTTTTAACCGCTAATTTTTCTATCGTCTGCAAATAATCATCTTCATCGATACTGTAAATTGCTTTTTGTAAAATTTTATCAGGAACACCTTTCAATTTTAAACCCTGTTTAATTTTAACCCGGCCCCAATGTTTAATGTTGAATTTGCCCGATGCATAACTTTTGGCAAACCTTTCTTCATTCAAAAAATTGTTGATGATCAGATCCGTAATAATTTCTTCCAGTTCATCTCCCCGCATGCCCCATTCTATCAGTTTGTACCGCACCTCTTTTTGTGAACGTTCCTGGTAAACGCAAAAACTTTCCGCTTTGGCCAAAGCTTGTTTTTTATCTAATAATACTGCTTCTTGTTTACCGCTTTTCATAATTAATTACTGAAATTCGTAAAAATAAAAGCGATTACCGTATTTTTCTGAATATAATACAATGCAAAATCCAATATATACCGTTGCCAGAATAGCCGAAATTTTAAATGCCGCTCCCAAATTAGTTGATGGTGAGGTGATTATTCGTTACCTGATAATTGATAGCCGTTCCGTTTTAGTGCCGGAAAATTCTATGTTTTTTGCGCTGTCTTCGCACCGCGATGGACACGAATTTATTAAAGATGCCTATGCAAAAGAAATCAGAAATTTTGTAATTACCGAAGCAAAATACATTCACGAATATCCAGACTGCAATTTTTTATTGGTAAATGATGCCTTGGAGGCGCTACAACAATTAAGTGCTTATCATCGGAATCAATTTAATTTAAAAACAATAGGTATTACGGGGAGCAACGGGAAAACTATTGTTAAAGAATGGTTATATCAGCTTTTGGCAACTGATTTTAATATTGTTAAAAGTCCGAAAAGTTATAATTCGCAAATAGGGGTGCCGCTTTCGGTTTGGCAGATTGAGGCTGATGATACCTTAGGCATTTTTGAGGCTGGTATTTCAGCGGTTAATGAGATGCAGCATTTAGCCGGAATTATCCGTCCTGAAATCGGAATCTTAACCAATATCGGCGAAGCACATGCGGAAGGATTCGGTTCTAAAAAAGAAAAACTCACAGAGAAACTGAAACTCTTTGTGGCGTCTGAACTATTTATTTACTCGCCAGAATACGTAACCGAAGTGCGTGCAAAAGATTTGCCCGGTAAGAAAAAGTTTAGCTGGAGCAGCAAGCAGGCTGCTGACCTGCAGATTACTACTGTTGAGCCCATTGAAGGGAATTGCTATTTAAGGGCCATTTATCAGAATATGGAAATAGAGTGTATGCTGCCTTTTAAAGATAAAGCCTCGATAGAAAATGGCATGATCTGCTGGGCAACCTTATTGGCTTTGGGTTATACACCAGAACAGGCCGATCTGCGTTTGGAAAAGCTGAGCCATGTAAGCATGCGTCTTGAACTGAAAAACGGTATTAATCAATGTTCCATCATAGACGATTCGTATAGTGCTGATATTTCTTCATTGGCTATAGCGCTGGATTTTTTAAATCAACAGAACCAGCATCCCAAGAAAACCGTTATCCTTTCCGAATTATTCGAAACCGGGAGAGACGATCTTGATTTATATACCGAAATAGCCGGATTGCTCTCGCAGAAAAAGGTAAACAGGTTAATTGGTATCGGAACACATATTTCGCATTACACCGATCTTTTTAATTTCGAAACCCAGTTTTTTGAGGATACCAATGCTTTTGTGGAGGCTTTTCCGGGTTTACAGTTTAACCACGAAACCATATTGGTAAAAGGAGCCAGGCGCTTTGAATTTGGACGCATCAGTAAACTGCTTACCCAAAAAATACACGACACAGTTTTAGAGATCGACCTGAATGCCATGGTAGGCAACCTGCAGTTTTACCGTTCCAAAATTAAGCCTGGCGTTAAAATCATGGCGATGGTGAAGGCTTTTTCGTATGGAAGCGGAAGTTTCGAAATCGCCAATTTATTGCAGTTCCACAAGGTAGATTACCTGGCAGTTGCTTATGCCGATGAAGGTATTGCTTTGAGAAAAGCCGGAATTACGCTACCCATTATGGTGATGAGTCCTGAAGAATCTGCTTTTGAAGCGATTATCAAACACAGGCTCGAACCTGAAATTTATAGTGTAGAGATTCTGAACAGCTTTTTAAATGCGCTATCCGATTATGATTTCGATTATCCCATCCACATTAAAATAGATAGCGGCATGCACCGCTTAGGTTTCGATCAAGCTGAAATGGATGCCTTATCTGATCTGCTAAAGGATTCGGCAAGGGTAAAAGTGCAGAGTATTTTTTCTCACTTAGTGGCTAGTGATGCTGCGGAACACGATGGATTTACACAACAACAGATTGAAAGATTTAAAACTATCGCTAATCAGTTGGTAAATGTTTTAGGTTATAAACCATTATTGCATATATCCAATACTTCCGGTATTTCACGCTGGCCCGAAGCGCAGATGGATATGGTTCGTTTAGGGATTGGTTTATATGGTTTCGATTCTGCTTTAGCCAATAACCGTGGTTTACAGACAGTAATGGTGCTTAAAACTACTGTTACGCAGGTGAAAACTTTGGAGGCAGGCGAAACCGTAGGTTACAGCAGAAAAGGTGTGATGCAAAATGGCGGAAAAATTGCCACTGTAAAAATTGGGTACGCCGATGGTTACACCAGGTATTTTGGCAATGGCGTAGGTAAAATGCTGGTTAATGGCCATTTAGTGCCGGTAATAGGCTCAATATGCATGGACATGACCATGTTGGATGTTTCAGGGATTGACGTTAAACCCGGAGATGAAGCCATCGTATTTAATCAGGAGCATACCATTATGGAGCTCGCCAAAGATATAAATACCATTCCTTATGAAATTTTAACCAATATCTCGCAAAGAGTTAAAAGGGTTTATTTTTATGAGTAAGAGCTATGCTAAATTGTTTAATTGATATATTGTTGGCTGTACAGCGTTAACAATTGAGCAATTAAATAATTCTAACCATATTTTTCCTAATTTTGCACCATGAATAAAGTCGGGAAAGCTATTTTAAACTATTTGATTAAAGGTTTATTAATTGTTGTGCCCATTGCCGTGAGTATTTTTATTGTGGTTTGGGCAGTTACAACAGTTGATAGCTGGTTAAATGTAAACAATATCTTAGGCGTAAATCCCAATACGGGCGAAAGCCGGAATATCCCTGGTTTAGGTTTGCTGACGGTTTTAGCCCTTATTTTGCTGGCCGGTATTTTTGTAACCAATTTGGTAACCGAACCGATGTACAATTGGTTTCAGCGGATGATGCAACGGTTGCCTTTGCTTAACTTTATCTATTCATCCATAAAAGATTTAACAGAGGCTTTTGTTGGCGATGAAAAGAAATTTAACCACCCGGTGCTGGTAGAAGTAGAGGGAGGCTTAAAAAAGATTGGCTTTTTAACGCAGAACGATCTGCATAAACTCAATCTGCCTGATGAAGTAGCTGTATATTTTCCACTTTCTTATTCTTTTGCAGGTCAGCTTTGTATTGTAAGAAGAGATAAGGTAACTGATTTGCAGATGACAGCAGCCGATGCTATGAAACTGGTGGTAAGTGGTGGTGTAAGCGGACTTTAACCATTTCTAATCTGGTCGTAGCGTCT
>NZ_JADCNK010000035.1:0-28507 GCF_014947265.1 Pedobacter sp. MR2016-19 | reverse complement strand
AAGACGCTAAGACCAGATGAAGTCGATTAATCAGGTTGAGCATTCATTTTTTTATACACCTTTCCGTCTTTGATAATTATGATTTTTGAATTAAAATTTTCGTAATTATCAAATGGATTTTTACTCCATAAAATAAGATCTGCTTTTTTACCCTTTTCTATTGAGCCTGTTTGATTTTCAATTCCTATTGCCTCAGCACCATTGTAGCTTGATATTCTGAAAATATCAATAATGTTGAATCCGTATTTTGCTAAAATTATTAATTCAGAAATATTTACCTTTCCGCCATTTGGCATGTCAGATCCTAATCTTATTTTAATCCCATTTTCTTGCATCATTTTAGCATACTTCATCATAATTGCAAAATTTTCTGTTAATCTCTTAAGTTGTTTTGGCGTAAGAGTTGTATCTTTTTTGTTGGTAAAATAAGTTGCTGCTATCTGTTCGTATAATCTATGAATGGTTGTTGAGATGGTTACTTTTTTATCTGAAAGGTTTTTTATTAAATTTTCTATCTCTGGTTTTTTATTTTCATCAATAAATCTGTATTGTTCTAAAAAAAAATCTAATAATTTGCTTTCGCTATTTATTTCTCCAAAGTTATCTTTAAATTGTTTGTAAACTTTTGCTTTATCTACATCACTTATAATAACACTATTGGGAATAGTCGCAAGATGTTCATAATTTGTTAATCCAATTTTTAATGTTTTTTTGATCGTTAAATATTCTGGACTAAAATCACCAATATGGCCGTATACTTTCATCTTCAAACTATCTGCTGTTTTTACAGCAACAGAAAATTCTGGTTCCTTTAAGCGATAGTAGAGTTTTAAATGACGAATTCCAAGATTGTAATATTCTAAGATTTTTTGCTTTGCTTTTTTTGCTGTTGCAATTTCTGTGTGGGCAATATATGGCACTCTATTTTCCTTAGAAATTAATGCACCGCCACTTATATAAAAATCAATATAGTTTGGGTTAGCGCTTTTTTGCCACTCTAAAAGCGGGGTAAGCCATTTTTCTGGTTGCCCCATTGTTAATACGGTAGTTGTTCCGTAAGGTAAATATTCGTTTGAAATTTTTTGCCGATAATGATTTAAGCTATCTTTATTTAAAGCAATCGGTGCTTTTTCATAATCACCTAAAACATCTGTGGGATGAATATGGGTATCTATAAAGCTAGGACTCACTAATTGACCTTTTGCATCTATGTATTGTTTGCCTTGGAATGAATTTGAACTACTTTCTATTTCTTCGATATATCCATTTGAAATAAGAATAGTTTGATTGTTTTTTATCTCTCCGGTTTTGATGTTTAAAACTTTTGCATTAGTAATAATGAGATCATCGTTTTTAATCGATTTGCATGCCAAAAATAGTGGGAGAATGAAATAGATTAAAACGAATTTTGTCATAAATTTGGCGATTTGCGAATTTTAGTCTAGCTATTTCTTATGCGAAAACAACCAAGGCAATAATTCCGGTTCGGCAAAGGCACTATCCCAGCTGTTGTGGTTTGCGTTAGGGTAAAGCGTAAATTTCACCTCGTCGCCAACCGTTTTTAAACGTTCAGCAATGGCAATTGAGAATGCCGGATCAACAATGTCATCTTTAGCACCGTGAAAGATCCACAATGGTGTTTTCTGGTATTTTTTAATGTTATTGGTATTATCGCCACCACAAATAGCAATAGCTGCAGCAAATTTACGGCGTTCTCTTCTTAACAGCTCGTAAGTACCCATTGCACCCATTGATAAGCCTCCAACATAAACCTGGTTTTTATTTACAAAAGGTTTTTTTAGAAAATCTTTAACCATTCCCTGCAGTGCATGCATTACTTTGGTGGGTTTACCGCCTTCAACAAAACTGATTTTTCTTTTGCCTTTGGCATCCTGACCAAAATTGGCATTGGCCCAAAAGTCATTCTGTGGACATTGAGGGAAAACTACAATGGCAGGGAAATTTTTGCGAACGTCACTTTTTAGAAACAGTTTTCCGCCATGAACCAGTTGACTGGCGTTATCATTACCTCTTTCTCCACTTCCGTGCAAAAAGAAAACGATTGGATATTTTTGGTCGGGATTAAAATTTTCTGGAAATAAAATCCTGTAGTAAATAGAATCCTTTCCTTTAATAAAACTTCCCCTGTCATATTTTTTTAAGTCCTGAGCGTTTAAAAAGAGTACAGAAAAAAGAATGCAAATGGTTAGAATAATCTTTTTCATCTGTTTTATTTATTAATTAGTTATTTATTGTTTTGTCTGGTATTACTGAGCTCGCAAGTTCGATTTGTTATTGTAGTAATGAAGCGCTCATCACTTATTTTTACCTGGTGTGTTTTTGTAACTCATGATCATTTCATTTAGCAAAAATAAAAAACCCTGGCTACTTTACAATAGCTCAGGGTTTATAACCAAACCTAATTGTCTTTATTTCAACGTGAAAGATGCTTCTTTTACATCGCGTGAATTTGTACCAATAAATACCTTGAAATCACCAGGTTCCGCAACGAATTTTAGCGCAGAATTGTAAAATTTAAGGTCGTTCTCCGAAATGTTGAAAGTAATGGTTTTACTATCTCCGGCTTTTAAATTAATTTTTTGGAAACCTTTTAGTTCTTTAACCGGACGGGTAATACTCCCAACAAGATCCTGAATGTACAATTGAACAACTTCTTTGCCGTCATATTTGCCTGTATTGCTTAAAGTAACGGATGCCGTGATCGATTTTCCTTTGCTCAACGTATTGGCGCTTAGTTTAACATCACTATAATTAAATGATGTATAACTTAAACCAAAACCGAACGGATATAATGGATCATTGCTTACGTCTAAATAGTTGGAACGGAATTTTTCGAACCATTTACCTTCAGCCAATGGGCGGCCGGTATTTTTATGTGCATAATACAAAGGCACCTGACCCACATTCTGAGGAAAAGTTGCGCTCAGTTTACCCGATGGAATAACATCGCCAAAAAGTACATCGGCAATGGCATTTCCTGCTTCACTGCCGGGAAACCATACATTTAAAATGGCCGGGATATTTTGCTGTTCCCAATTCAATGCCAATGGACGGCCTGTAAAGAGCACCAATACTACTGGCTTACCTGTTTTAGCCAAAGCTTTTAAAAGGTTTTTCTGTGTTTCAGGGATCTGGATATCGGTTACACTACTACTTTCGCCTGTAAATTCAGAACCTTCGCCAATAGTAGCTACAATAACATCTGATTTTTTCGCTACTTCTAAAGCTTCTTTAATCATTTCGGCTTCGGTACGTGGATCACGTTTGTATGTTGGGTTGTGGATGTTTACATAACGCTGCTCCATAGCAGAATCTGCCAGGAAATTGGCACCGCGAGCGGTTAATATTTTTGCATCGCTACCCAAGGCATTTTTTAAACCTTGGAGTACTGTTACCGACTTGTCAAAAAGCGCAGCAACACTCCAGGTGCCGTACATATTGGCTGTATTGTCTGCCAACGGGCCGATTAAGCCAATGGTGCCTGATTTTTTTAATGGAAGCAGGTTGTTGTTATTTTTCAACAGCACAAAACTTTCTGTTGCAACTTCGCGTGCCACCTGGCGGTTAGCCGGACTAAAAACCTCTTTTTCTGCTCTTTCCGCATTACAAAATTTATAAGGATCTGTAAATAGGCCCAATTTGTATTTTGCCTGAAGTACTAATCTGCAGGCCCGATCGATCTGTGCAATAGCAACTTTTTTCTCTGCCAGTGATTTTTTTAAAGTTCCTAAAAAGCCTTCGCCTACCATATCCATATCAACTCCTGCATTTAAAGCCAGGGCAGAAACAGTTTGTAGATCGCCCATACCGTGTGCAATCATTTCAGGAATACCGGTATAATCGGTTACCACAAAACCTTTAAAACCCCATTGGTTACGTAAAACATCGGTCATTAACCATTTGCTTCCTGTAGCTGGAATGCCATCAACTTCATTAAAAGAAGCCATAATGCTGGCTGCTCCTGCATCAACAGCAGCTTTGTATGGCGGAAAATATTCGTTGTACATGCGTACTTTGCTCATGTCGGTGGTATTATAGTCTCTACCAGCTTCAGCTGCTCCGTAAAGCGCATAATGTTTTACACAGGCTAAAATTTCGTTATTGGCCTGGAGTTTCCCCTGATAGCCTCTTACCATTGCTGCTGCAATTTGTGAGCCTAAATAAGCATCTTCTCCGCTACCTTCAGAAATACGGCCCCAGCGTGGATCTCTCGAAATGTCAACCATAGGAGAGAAAGTCCAGTTGATACCACTTGCACTGGCTTCAATCGCAGCTATACGGGCCGATTTTTGCACGGTTGCCATATCCCAGATACAGCTAACGCCTAAAGGGATTGGGAAAACGGTATTGTATCCATGGATAACATCCATTCCGAAAAGCAATGGAATTTTCATACGACTGTTTTCCACAGCTATTTTTTGGACCGCTTTGATCTTATCTACCCCTTTGATGTTAAATAAACCACCAACTTGTCCGGCTTTAATTTTTTTAGAAATGTCGCTGCTGTTGGCCTGTCCCGTGGTAATATCGCCAGAACTTGGCAAATTCAGCTGGCCAATTTTTTCATCAACAGTCATTTTCGCCATCAGGTTGCTGATGAAGGTGTTCATCTTCGCCTCTTCTGCAGAAACAGGTTTTTTGGTTTGTGCCGATCCGTTCAGTACAAACAGGGTTAAAAAAACAACCAGGATATTCGCTCTCTTCATTATATATGTGTTTTATTCTTTATTAATCAACTTTTATCTGGCACTCGTTTCGAACGAGCATGAGCATTTATTTTAATCAACTTTCTTTACCTCGGTTTTTACCGATACGCCGTTCTCGTTTATTGCTTCTATAGAAAAATAATAAGCTTTCTGGCTGTCCATTGCTTTAAACCAGTATTCATTAAAATCGTGGATCATGATGCAATTGTACAGTTTATCAGCTGCGGTACCGTAATAAAGGTTATAAGCAAAGGCATTATCAACAGGCTTCCATTTAATGTAGGCACTGCGCTTGTCTTTTTCTGTCCTTAAAACGATCAGATTTTTCACTTTTGTCGGTTTCTCACCATTTCCATTTCCAAAAACACGCAAACCACTAATGGCAAATTTTCCGGTAGGCATATGTATGTTTACCATTTTGATGAACCTGGTTTTTACTGGTTGCCGGAGTTCAATGTAATCATGCGGAACGTCCGTTTTATTCTGGCTTTTATCAACCAGGGCGCTCCACTTTTTTCCATCTGTTGACGAAAGGATTTTATATTGATGGTAAATTCCAGTCTGTTTTCCTAAAAATTCAGCATCCTGATCGGCATAATTAATCTGGATGGCATTAACGGTAGCAAGGCTTCCCAAATCAGTCTGGATCCATTCACCATTATTGGCTGTTTTGGCACTCCAGTAGGTTTTAATGTTTTCGTCAACCGCATTATTAGCATTAAAGCTTCCCAGGGTAGAAGAAACGGTTACCGGTTTTTTATAGTTGATGAGCATCCAGCCTGGGCCAGCAGGTCCGCCTTCTTTTCTTTCAGCCGGTAAATAAAGTGGATAATCGCCAAAGGCAGTATTCGTCCACATTACGTCGTCTTGATCAAAACCGGTAGGCCAAATCCCCATTCTGCGTTCCCAGGTATTTTTTACACAGATGATACTGGTAGAAATATGCCAGTAATTTTTGCTATTGTCCTGAAAGGTTGCGCCATGACCTGCACCACGTGAAAATCCGCCGCCTTTATAACTCAAAGGATCGGATTGTGGGGTTGTAGGCGTATCATAGAAAAGAGGTTTGGTACCCACTACCACGCCGTCTGAATATCCACTAAATTCGGTTCCCGGTGCACCGTATTGGAAATAATATTTACCATTATGTTTAGTCATCCAGGCACCTTCGGCAAAAGGATCAAGAAATGTATTGTCCATATATTCGCCAAAACGCTGCCATCCATATCGCCAGCTTTCAAGCAGGTACATTGGTGTGCGGGTGCCTTTTGGTTTAAAAGTTTTACGATCTAATTCTACACCGTACATGGGGTAGTTATTGCTGCTTCCATTGTACATATAAAATTTACCATCATCATCAGTGAAAAAAGAGGGATCCCAGCCACCAATTTCTAAGGAATCGACCAATGGAAACCATTTATTTCCTTTAGGGTCAGTACTGCCCCATAAGGTGAAGTTTTTGGTATAGGTGCTGCCAAAAACCACCATGGTATCACCTACAATGCCTACACCAGGAGCACAAAGTTCATCTTTGGTTTTATTCCATGGGCGAAGAAATTTTCGTTCGTGGAATTTCCAGTTCAGCATATCGGCGCTGTGCCAGTAACCCCATTGGTTCGTACTGAACAGGTAAAAATCGCCTTTATAATTTACGATTACCGGATCGGCAGTAGCGCGGTGCTTGCCCCATTCGGTAAAAGATTCGAAAGGCGTATAACCATAATCTACGTTGATGGGATTGCAATAGGTTTTTTGCTGTGCAGAAGCTGTAAACTTACCGCAGAGCAGGAGTATTATTAAAAATATTTTGAATAAATGTTTAGCCATTATTCGCTGTGATATTAATTAAAAATATTTATTCTGGCGCAGCTCGAACATCCTATCGACATGCCGCTAACGCTTAGTCCGGTAACATGCGATTGGTGCTCCCAGTAAACCCACATATCATGGGCGCCACCAGTTGAGGTTAATTTTACGGTATAACTGTCGCTGTTTTCTGGTATCTGTCCGATTACCGTTCCGTTTGGAGAATTGGGTTGGATAAAGAAAACATAAGCACCACCACTGGTATTATTTTCTAATCTTACATACACACCATCATTGGTTGAGTTGGTGGCCGTTACATTTACAGTAGCAAATTTTGCTTTTGTAGTTTTATGTTTAGCATTGGATATGGAAGTAAAACTTGAGTTTAGGATTACACATCCTATCATTGCTGTTAATATTAAAATTACTTTTTTCATGGTTCTGTAGATTTAATTTAAAATATATGGTGGCTAAACATTTATATACAACTCAATATTATGGCTGAAACTGGAAATCCAATTTCTTTAAACCATTTTGAACATCTTTATTTCCCATAAATAGCTTCCAAAGCAGTCCTGATCTATAGTTTTCGATCATCACTACCATTGGACCCTGATCAATGCCCAGATATCTTTTAGGATACCAGTTATCTGTTTCCGAAAAGGCATCATAAAAACCGTATTTGCCCCAAACCTTATCGCCCAAATCTTCATAAAGGTGTCTGATTACCTTCATCGATTCTTTTGGCGTGTAGGGGATAGATGATATGGCCGCGGTAGGGGAGATTACACCATAATCTTCCTGAAGACTATGAGCGGCATATCCTTTAACCGAGTAACTGGCTGTTAAACCCCAGCTATTTTCGCCGTAACCTTTAAATTTCTTTGGATTGGCTACACAGTAATCGTGTATGGCCAATGTTTGGTTTACGTTGTTCTGCCAATAATCGGCATAGCGGTCTTTCAATCCCTTAGGATTTAAACCTAAATATGAATAATGCGCCCAAAATAAAGGACCCACAGAATTTTTTGCACCCTGATAATCTAATGAAATATGATGTCCATAAAGATCGAAATCTGCTTTAATTGCTCCTCCTCGTGCCCAGCCTTCGTGATAAACTTCGGCGGGTATGGTATGAGTAGGGGAGGAAGCTGCCATTACGTACATGATTAAACATTCGTTATAGCCTTTTACCGGGAAGTTCATTTCCCAGTTATACTCTGGCGACCAATGCCAGTACAATACGTTTTGTCCGTTGCGGAACCAATTAAAATCAATACCCTTCCAAAGGTCATCGGCCTTTTTTGCCAATGCTTTTTCGGGTTCAGAACCATTTTTATAATATTCGTTGATACAGATTAAAGCCTGTGCAACAAATGAAGTCTCCACTAAATCACCTCCGTTGTCTTTTTGTCCGAATGGACGTACTTTTCCTGTTTCACCGTTTATCCAATGTGGCCATGCGCCATGGAATCTGTCGGCTTTGGATAGGAAATCCAATATTTTGTTTAAACGGTCTAATCCTTCTTTTTTTGTTATATAGTTCCTGTCAATCCCACTCAAAATGGCCATTAAACCAAAACCTGTTGCACCTGTAGCTACTGTGTTTTTATTATTTTCCGGATAAACATTATCAACATGGAAACGCTCCCTGCCTGCACCTGATGTTGGTTCGGCACCATCCCAAAAATATTGGAAGGTCTGTTTTTGCACCAGGTCTAATAGTTCGATATCGGAAAGATTTTTTTTAATCGAGAGATCGGGATTGTAGGTCTGTTTTTCACGCTGTGCACAAGATGATAGTGTGGAAAGGGTAAATGATACTAAGAGGAGGTTTCGGAATATAAATTTCATTGCTGATGTATAAGGTTAAAGATTGGGGCCGCTAAAACCAAGATTTTTCATGCCTGCTTTAACTTCAGGGGCCGACATAAATAAGTTCCAGATTAATTTGGTTCTATAATTTTCGATCATCACCACAATCGGTCCCTGATCTATCGCCAAGGTAGAAGAGGCAAACCATTGATCTTTTAGAGAAAATGCATCATAAAAACCATAATCTCCCCAAGTTTTATTGCCCAATTTGTAGTAAAAATATTTTAATGCCTGCATCGATTCAGTTGGCGTGTAAGGGAAAGATGATAAGGCTGCGGTAGGGGCAATTACACCAACATCGTTGCCCGGCGCACTTGCCGTGTACCCATTTGGTATGTCACTCGCTGTTAAGCCCCAACAATTTTCGCCATAACCATAGTTGCCAAGCGGATTAGCTTTACAATAGTTATAATTGATCTGCGTATGTGCCCTGGTTTGTGTTTCATAATTGGCATAGGCATCACTTAAACCTGTTGGATTGATGCCTAAGAAAGAATAATGCGAAAAAAATAACGGGCCACCATTGGCCGTGCCTAAAGGAAGCTGAACACCATAATAAGTATTCCCATTTTTCATTGCTCCATTTTGAGCCCAGCCGGTATCATAAACACTTTTAGGGATCGATGAGGTAGGAGAGGCTGCAGCCATCACATATGTGATTAAACACTCATTCCAGCCTTTAATAGGCAGGTTCATGTCCCAATTATAATTAGGGCTCCAATGCCAGTAAAGGGTACTACTGTTATCTTTTCTGTACCAGCTCCATTCCACCCCGTTATAAATAGCATTAATATCTGCCCTTAATGTAGCTTCTGCTGCATCAGTTCCGTTAAAGTATTGGCGGGCTGTAATTAATCCTGCCATTAAAAATGAAGTCTCTACAAGGTCGCCACCATTATCTTTGGTACTGAAGGGAATTACTTTTCCGCTATTTCCGTCCAGCCAATGCGGATAGGCACCATGAAAGCGGTCGGCAGTTTTCAAAAAGGATACCATTTTCTTAATCCTCGCTAATCCATCAGCCCTGTTGATAAAATTCCTGCTGATGCCCGTAATCAAGGCCATAATGCCAAAACCAGATCCTCCGGAAGTTACGGTATTGCCAGATGTATTTCTTTCCCTCGCAAGGCCGCTGGTCGGGTGTGCAAAATCCCAGAAATATTTAAAAGTCTGTTTTTGCACTAAAGTTAATAGTTCATCATCGCTGATTCGGGTAAATTTATCGGCATCATCTACAGCGGTGATCAGGTTTACTGCAACCGGCGATTGAAGTTTGCCGCCCGTTTTTGATGATAAATTGTTATTAATGTTTAAAATATATTTAGTAATGGGCTGCAATGCCGTAGCGGTAATTACAACCGTATTATCGTTGTTCTCTAATTTGGATGTGAATGTGGCCGGATTTCCGGAAGCATCGGTCAGGGTAATATTGCCACTTATAGAGGTGGAATTAATGGGGGATGAGAATGTTATTTTTATGCTAGGGCTATTGTTTAAGCCATAATAGGTAAAACCGCTGTAAGCATCGTTTACCTTTAAATCGCTAAAAGCGAATGAGGATGGTGTAACAGGTGGGTCAACGGGTGTTGGCGTATCGCTTTTTTTGCACGCGAAGAGATTTAATATAAAGATGAATGCAAGTACATTTTTAAATTTTGACATTTAGCTAAATTATAGTTTATAAAGAGGGCCAGTAACCCTCTCCATAAACTTGTTTTATTTATTAATTAACATATATGCCTTCTGCAGGAATGCTTACTGAACCCTGAGAAGTGTAAACAACTACGGCTATTCCATAATAGCCTGAAGAACTAACAGAAACAGTACCTGAACTAGAGGTTGCAGTGCTATAGGTTACTACTCCAGTTTGATAATTTCTTAATTCAATTGTAAAATAATTAACGCTTGTTGGGCGTATAATATTTACGGTGATTGTTCTATATGATGAGTTGCTTAAAGTAAATTTAGGTTTTGTACCACCACATGTACCTACGTAGTTGGCATTAGCCTGGCCTTGACTTGCCAATGCATTCGCTGCTTTTTGATCTGCATCAGCCTGCGAAATCTTTGAACTATAAGTGCCTGCTGGAATGCTAAATGGAACAACATCTGGGGTTCCTGTACTACAGTTTGTTTGGGTAAAGTTTTGGCTAACTGCGGCATTATAGAATATTGGATATAAGTTAATCAATGCCAATTTATCTTTAGCAGATAAATAGGCTGCTCCAGTACCACACTGGTTTCCATTCATCAGAGAGTTTGCGTCTGTTCCGCCTGCATTGGGTACATCAATTGCCGTAACGGGGGTACCGATAAGATCAGTGCCATTTTGATATTCTCCATTTGTAGACCAGTTTGTGTGTCGGAAACCAATGGTATGTCCCAGCTCGTGAGTAATTGTTCTTTGCCTTTGATCGAAGCTATTACCAGAAATATAACTTTTATTTATTTCGACTAAATCACCTGCTTTACCATTTAATGGAAAGCGGGCTCTCCCACACCCACCAGCTCCTAAATCTGCATCTTTAATCAAGATATCGTAAGAACCACTAGAGACCACACTAAAAGAAATCCCTGAGGGTTCGTTGTTCCATTGGCCTATTGCCGAATTGATTTCGTTAATCATGCTATTAATGGATGGATCTACCATAATCCTAACATTGATCCTATTGGTTTGATTTACTAAAGAACCACCATAATACTGCCCAATTTTATGGTCATTAATAGATGGTATTGACATTTGGCGATCAGTTAATACCAGATTACTTTCTACTTTTTGACTTTTATTGATGGGGATTTCCATGTTTTTAGCGAAGGTGATATCGCCATCTACAAGGTATTCGTTTCCAATGTCTTTAATCGAGTTAGCAGAAAAGCCTAAACTCTTGATGTAGGTGAGCACTGCATCATTTTTTGTTTGAGAAGGTTCAACATTTTCATCGGTTTTTTTGCAAGAAAATAAACAGAAGACCGATAAAATAATTAAGGCGTAAAATTTTAGATTTTTTTTCATAATGATGGTTTTTAGTTTTTATTGTTCAAATTATTGATGTTTTAGTTGCGATCATTTTCTTTTTATGGTTTAAAAGATGTTAAATGTATTTTAAATAGGGCCGCTATGTGGCGGCCCTGTTAATTTCGCCTATAATGGGAGAGATAATTATTTTCCCCTTCCTTCTAATTTTGCAATTGAGCCTATTTCTGCATCAGATAATGCTTTGTTAAAGATTTTAACTTCATCTAACTGACCAGTTAAAAAACTTGCCCATGGCTCATTACTATGGCTGGTTGTTTGACTTGGAGTTGTCATAAATTGTGTTGTACCAAATACTAAATTGCCAGAGTTAACAAAGTTTAATGGACCTGTTATGCCTGCGAGTGTGCCAGCGCTTACTCTTGAACCATTAACATATACTTTAACCATAGATGTAGTTTCATCGTATGAAACCGCAAGGGCATTCCATTTATCGAAAAAGTTAACCACATTGGCAACGGCGTAGGTTTTATCACCAGTACCATTGTTAGTGAAAACAAATTTTAATGTGCCATTTAGATTGGTACTACCGTTTTCAATAAATATTTCTAGGTTTCCCCAAAATTCAGATTTGTTAGAAAGGCTAAACAACGCGATAATGCCATTAGATGGAGGTGGGGTATTAACCCATTCGTTAATGGTAAAACTTTTTAAGCCTAAAACTTTAGCTGAAGGAACACTTAAAAAATACTTATCGGTTCCACCCTGTAGAGATTTGCCTTTAACACCCGTACCAAAAGTAGTTCCGGTGTTGGTGCCATTTGTATTAGTTACACTATCGATTAAGCTGCCATCAAAAGCCCAGTAAGCCACAAGGTTTGTTGCAGCAACTTGTTTTGAACTTGTGTATCCACCGATGTTTAAATCCGGGGCATAACTGGATGGATCAAATTTTTTCTGGCAGGATGATAATCCCAAGGCTACAGCTGCCATCATTATAAAATATTTTGTTTTCATTTTTTGTTAAATTATGAAGTTAATAACCTGGGTTTTGCGTTAACGTACCCGCACTTTTATCGATTTCGGTCGAAGGTATTGGCCAAACTTCGTTTTTGCCAGCTTTCCATCCTTTAGGACCAAATACTGTGGCTGCACGGCCTTGGCGAATCACATCAAAATAACGATCGTACTCCATAGCCAATTCTAAAAATCTTTCCTTCCAGATGGCTTGGCGCAAAACTTCTTTATCAGATGTAGTTACATCAGGAACAACTCCGGCTACACCACCGCGGGCACGAGCACGTACACGATTTAACGATGTTTTGGCTAAGGTTACATCTCCTTGCTCGTTAGCTGCTTCTGCGTTCATTAACAAAACTTCAGCAAAGCGAAGTACCCTTACATTTTGTTGTGCACCTTGATTAAAGCCTGAAATGATCTGGTTGAAGGTTACGTATGCTTTCTCATTGTACATTGGGTTAGCAACACTCTGCGAAATCGGATCACCCTGTGGCGTAGTTTCTCCCCTATAAAGTATTGTGCCATTACGCCTTACATCACCAACTTCATAAGCTGCATCTAATGTTGCGGTAGGTACATTAAGGCCATAACCTAAATCGGGTGTGTTACCTCTTGCTCCTTGGATTTGACTATACTGTGAAGTAGCAGAACCTGAAATACTAGGGATCAGTTCGCATTGAATTTCAAAAACCGATTCGATATTGTTTTCGTGATTGGTTCGGAAACTCTCCTGGTAAACAGGATAAAGGTCATAACCCATGGTCATAACGGTGTTGGTTAAAGATAGTACCTGTGCCCATTTTTGTTGATACATAGCTACTTTTGCATGTAAAGCCAATGCAGCACCTTTGGTTGCTCTGCCTAAATCGGCTGCCGGATATGCCTGTGGTAATGCTGCTGCTGCGTCATCTAAATCTTTTTCGATGGCCGCCCATACCTGTGCTTTAGGTGTTCTTGGAATATTAAATTCAGAAGCATCCTTTGGTACGTTTAAACGTAAAGGTACATCACCATAAGCACGAACCAATCTGAAATAAGAATAGGCACGTACAAATTTGGCTTCTGCCAAATACCTGGTTTTTAGTGTGGCATCCATGTTTATGGCAGGGATATTATCCAATACCTGGTTGCATAAATTTATATTTTGATATTGGCCGGTCCAAAAACCCTGTAATTGTCCTTCGGTTGAAGAAACAGTGAAATTATCGTAATCATTATAATATGTTGCATCATTTGGCGCACTACCTTTTTCGGCATCATCTCCAGCCATACTTTCAATTGCTATTGCAGAAAAGCCTGTATTTTCGTTACTACGCAGATTAGCATAGATAGAATTAACCGCTTTTGTGGCATCATCTTGCGTTTTCCAGAAAGTAACTGCAGGTTGTTGTGCCTGAGGATCTACATCTAAAAAACTTTTTTTACATGCAGGCAATACGAATAGACCAGAACATAAAGCAATAAGTCCAATCTTTTGTATGTAATTATTTTTATAATTTATTTTCATTGCTTTATTATTAGAAAGTAACTTGAAGACCAAATCTGTAGGTTGCAGCCAAAGGATAAACACTAGCATCAATTCCTGCATTGGTTGGTGTGCCACCAATTTCAGGTGTAAAGCCTTTGTAACCGAAAAGGTTTATGGCATTTTGTGCATCAACAAAAGCCCTTATCCTCTGAATTTTCCATTTGGCAGTTAATGCCGAAGGTAAAGCATAGCCCAGCTGGATGTTTCTAACTCGTATATAAGAACCATCTTCTACATAAAAAGAATTTGGAGCGGCATTTCTGGTTGAACCCACATTGGCAGAAGGATATTCAGTAGATGTTCCGGCACCATGCCACCTGTTATCGTAAAAATCCTTACTGAAATTTTCGTTACCAAAACGGTAAGCAATATTGGCATTATAAACATCAACACCTGCTACACCCTGGATATCTAGAGACAAATCGAAGTTTTTATATCCGAAAGTCGTATTTAAACCGTAACTGAATTTAGGGTTAGGGTTACCCAATACAACACGATCTTTCCCATCAATCACCCCATCACCATTTTGGTCAATATATTTAAAATCACCAGGCTTAGCATCTGCTTTTTGGGCGGAAGCGGCAACCTCTGCAGCTGTTTGAAAGATACCTGCAACTTTGTAGCCGAAGAAGGCACCAATTGGGTCGCCCTGAATGGTACGCGTTGCCAAAGCACCGTTTGAGATGCCTGCACCACCTGCATAAATAGGATTTAAACCTGTTACAACTGATAGTACCTTGTTATTGTTTATACCAATGTTACCACTAACCGAATAGCTGAAACCACTTTTTGATTTATCTGCATAAGTAGCCAAGAATTCAAAACCGCGGTTTTGAAAATCAGCTTGATTACCGATTAATTTTCCTGAAGCTGTACCGATTGAAGTTAAAATAGGGATTTCGAAAATCGCCTGTTCAGTTTTTTTATTATAAACTCCAGTTTCAATGGTTAATCGATTATCTAAAAATCTAGCTTCTAAACCAATATCTGTACCAGTAGTGCGTTCCCAATTTAAAAATGAAGGTACTAAAGAGTTAACATTTGCTCCGGTATAGCCTACACCATTATAAAACGCAACTAAATTCCCGCCTTGCGAAACCGTTAAAGTTGTAGGATTGATTGGAACGCCAGCGTTACCTACTTTACCCCATGAACCTTTCAGTTTTAAATAGTTCACAACTTTTTGATCTTTCATGAAATCTTCGCTGCTGATTACCCAACCTGCACCCACTGCTGGGAAGTTACCCCACAGATCGCCACCACCATAAAATTGTGAAGCACCATCTCTACGGATTGTGGCATTTAATAAATAACGGTCTTTGTATGAATAATTAACACGGCCAAAGTAAGATGCTGAAGTATTTAAACTACCTCCATCAACCACTGTACGTGTAGCAGCAGTTCCTAAAGAAAGATACAAATCCCCTTCACTCGAATATGGAACATCAAATGCAGTAGAATTAATATAGTACATTTTTCTTCTTTGTGCTGTTGTACCGGCTAATACGGTAATGTTATGATCACCAAATGTATTTTTATAAGTCAAGGTGTTTTCCAGAATCCAATTCCTGTTTTCTTCCCTATTAACCGTTAATGTACTTTGTGTAGTTCTCTGTGCCTGGGTAGCAGAATAAAGCGGGGTATATCCTCTTACTTCTTTTTGTGCAAAATCTCCACCCGCACTCGTTCTGAATGTAAAATTTTTAGCAATGGTCAGTTCTGCATATACACTTCCATTGAAACGATAGTTTTTGGTTTTCTGATTAAAATAATCTAAAGTAACCTGAGGGTTAAAGTTATTACCACCACCTAAACTAAAATCGTTCGCATCACCATAACTTCCATCAGAATAGTAAACAGGAACAACAGGTCCGGCAGTATATAGTTGACGGAAAATAGCATCATTAATATCATTTGTATTAATTGCTGTAGCAGAAACGGTATAACCTATTTTTAACGGTTTTAAAACCTGAAAATCGTTAGACAGTTTTGCGGTATAACGTTGATAATTTTGTGTTTTTACAATACCATCCTCGTTGGTATAACCTAACGAAAAGTTATAGGTTGTTTTCTCGCTTCCACCATTCACAGATATCTGATGATTTGTTTGTAATGCATTTCTAAAACCTTGATTATACCAATTGGTTCCTGTACCGAAAGATGCGGGGTTAGTAAATAATGGATCTGCTCCATTAGAAGCAGATAATTCATTAATTATGGTTGCATATTCAGTCGCGTTTGCCATTTCAACCTGATTGGTAACTGCCTTGAAACCAACTGACCCATTATAACTGATTACAGGATCGCCTGATTTACCCTTTTTAGTGGTAATTAAAACTACACCATTTGCCGCACGGATACCGTAAATTGACTGAGAAGAAGCATCTTTTAAGATACTTAAATTTTCGATATCGCTTGGATTAAGGAAACTTATCTCATCATACCAAACACCATCAACTACATATAGTACGCCTGTGTTACCATAAACTGTACCTGTACCACGGATGGTAATTTGTGGTGACGAGCCCGGTGCACCGTTGTTGGTAATAGATACACCCGCAACTTTTCCTTGCAAAGCACTTACTGGATTTACGGATGCCTGCTTTGAGATTTCTTCACCTTTAACTGAAGCTACAGATCCGGTAACATCAATTTTTCTTTGTGTACCATAACCCACAACCACAACCTGCTCTAATTGTTGTGTTGATGATGCTAATGATACATTGATAGTAGTTTGATTGTTTACAGCCTGCTCAAGTGCTGTATAACCTACAAAATTAAATACTAATGTGGCGTTGGCCGGCGCACTAAGGGAGTAGCCGCCGTTCGCATCTGTTTGAGTGCCGGTTTGTGTGCCCTTAACTAATATAGTTACGCCAGGTAAAGGTGTTTTATCACCCCCATCAATTACCTTACCTTTTATGGTAATGTTTTGCGCAAATGCTACGTTAATTGTTAGCAAACAAAATGCAGCGAGAACAGAAAGTCTTGTAAAGATTCTTTTCATGCTTTATTATAAATTTAGTTTAATTGTTAGTTAAATGTGAGGTTGTTTTTGCTGATGTGCAAGTGTTTTTACCTCTACATTAATACATCATACAGCTTTGTAGGGTATCTCAATTGATTAAACCAAATGCGATTTTAGGCTAAAAATGCATTTTTTTTGGATTTTAACATAATATTAACATACACAAAAGTGTACAATTAACACTAAGTGTTTTGTGGGTTTTGAAAATTGCGTATGAGAGGTAATGATGTAGTGGTTATTTAATGATATAACAGAAAAAAGCTTCAAAACCATTTTTTACGCAATCGTTCCCAAGGATGGCTATTGAAGATTTTTGATTTTTAAAATCCGTTTCCTGATGTCATATTAAAGTTCCATCAGGAACTCAGTTAAATTTTTATCATGGGGTACTTCGAGTTTTTTACGGAGACGATAACGGCGAATTTCTACCCCACGTAAACTGATGTTCAGTAACGATGACATTTCTTTACTACTCATGTTCATCCTGAGGTAAGCGCATAGCTTTAAATCGTTTGGAACAAGATCAGGGTGCTGTGCTTTTAACTTTTTAAAGAAACTTTCATGCGCCTCGTTAAAGCTATTTTCGAATAGATGCCAATCGCGCTCATCGTTCATACCATCATTAATTACTTTTTGGATTTTGCGCGTCTGATCATCAGAAAGCTTTTTGCCGTTTTCATCTTTCAATTTGGCAATTTCATCACTCAGTTTCTGAAGCAACTCATTTTTGTATACCAAAGTCATAGCAGAGTTTGCCAGTTCCCTGTTTTTTGATGCCAGTTCAGCTTGTAGTTTCTCCGTTTGTAACTTAATAATTTGTTTTTCGTTAATCTCAGCTTCCTTTCTTAATTTTTCTTCTTGCTCAGCTTGTAAACGGTCACTTATTTTCTGGCTATCCCTATAGAGTTTTCTCTCATAAACTTTTTTGCCCAAAATCAATATAATTACAAACAAGATAGTATAGCATAATATAGCCCAATTGTTAAGGTACCAGGAACGCAAAATGGTAAAAGAATAAATCGTTTCCTGGCTTACCGTGTTATCATCTATTTTAGCCCTTACTTTGAAAATATAGTTTCCTGAGCTCAGATTGGTAAAATCTTTCTGGGTGGCGTAACTCCAGTCAGACCATGATTTTGAATAACCTTCTAAATAAAATTGATATTTAACCTTTGCCTGGCGGTAATAGGGCAATGCATAAGAAATTCGGATGTTATTTCTGCTGTTTTGAATTTCGGTTGTTTCAACATTATTTCCAGCCTCGCTTATGAGCGAAAATTTATCTGTAATATCTTCTACCCGCCGGATCAGAACAGCAGGAAGCTTTTGCTTCTGCATGTTGAGCTGCGCAGTTGGATTATAAATTACGAAACCATCATCTACGCTAATCAGGTAAATAGAATCGCTGATGCGGCTGATGTTTTCATAATATTGCACCATCCGGCCATCTAAAATGCTGAACTGGTTCGAATCTATTTCTACCTTACCCGGCTCACTAAAGTTAACCAGGGCCGTTTTACCGTGGTTGATAAACCAATATTTTTTGCCGCCAGCATTTATAATTTTATTGGACGATTGAAATGAACCGAGCTCTTTATTCAATGCGGCGTACTTAGTAAATTTATCACTTAACTCATCATAAGTATAAAAACCCGCATCAGAAGAAAAGACAATTTTATTTTCTAAATTGAATATATTAATATTGTAATTGCCGGGCAGACCATTCTTTTCGTCGAAATATTTAACGCTGGTTACGTTGCTGTAATTTTGGCTTAAACTCAATTTGTATAAACCCTTATAGGCATGTGCTACCCAGATATCACCTTTATTATCTTGCTCTACATACCTCGATGGCGCATCAAATCCTGCAATCTTTGTTACAAATTTTAATCCCAAACCCGGAGATTCTGTAAAGAGCGAAAGTCCGGTATATGTACCTTGAACAAGGTAATTTGGATTGGAGTTTAGCTTTTTGATTGTCCATCCGCCTGCAGACCTGGATAACCAGTTAATTTGATCACCGTTTACTTTGAATGTTCCGCTATTGTGCCCACAAATCAATTCATTATCAATAATGGTCAGTTCCCAGACTTGTCCCTGCGAATTCTGGATCAACCTAAAATTAAAGGGCAGGAGATTATCAGGCGACCACTCACTGTAAAATAAACCCTGATTGGTGCCAAGGTAAATTTTATTGTTAAAAATAATACTGGAGTATACCGTTCCAAACTGGCCGTTTTTATCAAAATAGAAATATAGGGGAGAGTTGAGTTCTATCCTGTCGATTCCATTGTCAAGCCCGGTCCAGAGGTTTTGTTCATTATCGGCGTATAAACTTAAAACCGTGTTGTTTTGTAAGCCGCTCGATTTGTTAATGCGCTGTACCACCCTTCCATTTTCATCGATAATAATCAAACCGTTGAGGATGGTGCCATAAGCGAAATATTTGCCGAGTAAACTTACTCCGTTATTAAGCTGATAGGTTTTTAAATAGCTGTTGGCTGAAGTATTTAAAGGCGTAAAATCTTTCCCGTCATAAGTAAATAGGCCGTTTTTACTGGTGCCGATAATAAGACCATCAGTTTTATAGGGCAGGATGGATAGAATACCTTCTTTGCCCAGCTTTTCGCTATTTGGAATGTGGATCAATTTATTGCCAACCAGTTCGAATAAGCCTTTTTCAAGCACTTCAATAAGATATTTATTACGTACTTTATGTAAAAACAAAAAAGAAGAAGGCGATTTGACCACTTCGATTTTATTGTTTTTATAAATAAAGATTTTAGAGAAAGACTGAAAGATGACCCGGTCCTGGTCAACATAAATTTTCCATACCTCGTCATTTATTTTAATGCCTTTTGGTAATAAATTGATGAGTGAGTTGTAGCTTAATTTATTGTTTTTAATCGTCCAGAAACCAAATTCACCAAAACTGCCTGTATAAATTCTTCCTTTGTTATCTGTAGCTACTGATCTTACAATCTGTCGGTTAGGTAACTGGTATTTCTGCCAGTAACGGCCATCGAAAGTTAATAAACCTTCTGCATTGCCGAAGTACATCACTCCATTTTTATCTTTTGCTATACTCCAGTTCTGGTTTCCTGATGAATAAACAGCTTTAGGATAATTTTCGATATAGGGTACACCAATGCTTTTAATTTCTGATGCATAGGCGCTTATGGTAAAACAGGAAAGCAGTAATAAAAGACGGAAATAGTTTAGCATAAAATGGTTACTCGATAAAGCCATTATTACACAAAGTAAGTGAAAAATTGTTTAAAATAGGATAGAGTTAAATGATTGCCTGGGGTTGATGGTTTTTTAGTTCAATGGTTGATAGCCAAATTGCTTAGGCCAATGGTTAAGTTTAGCCCGAGGCTCCCTATAAGGTTAATGGTTTTTTAGTTCATGGTTGGTAGCCAAATTGCTTAGGCATGTCGTCTTGACTTAGTGACAAATACTTTGTGTAAGCGGAATTTATAAAAATACGGCTATCTGACCATCAACCATGGACCATTGCCAAAAATAAATTACCTTCTTAAAGTGAAGTCTTCAACTTTGAAATCATTTTACAAAGCTGCTCGTATTCCATGTATAACCTTTTAAATTCAGATTCCGTGATATAATTTCTTGATGAAGCCATAAAAAGACAACTCACGACCTCTAATCCAGATCGGACAGAATAGGTTAGAAATCTTCTAAACTCAGCTTTTGACTGGCCCATGCAGCCCTCAGCAATATTAAGGTTTACAGAATCTGCTGCTTTTTTAATTTGATTGGAGAGACTGAATAGCTCTATCCGTGGGAAGTTTTTAGCAATAATGTCTATTTCGTTACTGAGGTTTAATGAGATTTGCCAAACTTTTAGTTCTTCAAATTTGAAAGCCATAACATTGAATCATCTCCCTCAATATTATGGCTTATAATTATTTGAATTTTAGCTAAGTTTAATTACTCTTGGCTACAAACCACGGGCCATGAACCAATAGTAAATATGGCTATAGGCTATCAACCATAAAACTATGAACCATTAACCGATTTTCACCGCTACCGGTTGAGGAACCTTCACATAATAACCTGTACCATCGTAAGGACGTTTACGCGGGTTCGTAGTGCATGCTGTGGAGCAGCAGCCCTGAAGTTCGTTGCCGCAATCATCGCATTGGGTAATGTGCTCGTTACACTCAGGATTGGCACAGTTGATCATTTTTGGTGTGGTTTTGCCACAATTATAGCAAACCGAAACAATAGTAGGGTTTACTTCATTTACGTCAACAGCGATACGGTTGTCGAAAACATAACATTTGCCTTCAAAATCCTTTCCACCAGCTTCTTTTCCGTACTTGATAATGCCACCATGCAATTGATAAACATCATTAAAGCCATGGTGTAAAAGCAAAGCCGAAGCTTTTTCGCATTTAATGCCTCCAGTACAATACGTTAATATTTTTTTGTCTTTATATTGGGCAAGCTGGTTAATCTGCTCAGGGAAATCGCGGAAATTCTCAATATCCAACGTTACTGCATTCTTAAACTTACCAAGGTTATGCTCATAATTAGAACGCACATCAAGGATAATTACATCCTCATCATCTTTCATTTTCATGAAATCTACCGGCTCTAAATGTTTACCCGTTTGTTTGTTCGGATTAATAATCGAAGTATCCCTTAAACCAGAATGTACAATTTCCGATTTGTAACGGCAGTGCATCTTAAGGAAAGAAGGTTCCTCAACGTTATCGATTTTAAATTCAGTTTTGGCAAATCTTTCATCAGCATGTATAGCTTCCATATAGGCTTTACAGGCTTCAGCAGTACCAGAAACGGTACCGTTTAAACCTTCGTCGGCAACGATAATACGCCCGACTAAATCTAACGATTTACAAAATTTAAGATGATCCGCAGCAAATTGTTCTGCCTCTGCTATGTAACTATAGCAATAGTAAAGTAGTGTCTGATATTTTTTCATAACGCTGTTGATACCGTTGCAAACGGCGTTTAAAGCGGTGCAAAGATAGTAAAAAAGGTTGAAGGTAGAAGGCTTAAGGTGGAAGGTTTTTAACTCCCGTTTTCAGAATATAGGTTTTTTAACCACAGATGCGTACAGATAAACACGGATTTTTATATCTGTGTGCATCCTTTTTATCTGTGGTCAAATTATTTTTACCTATGCCAATGGCTTAAACTTAATGACATTGACCTTACGCCTTATACCCTACACCTTTAAACCTTATCAGAAGCCATATGATATTCTAAAACCTTGGGTTAACTTGGTTGCGCCATCGTAAGCGAAGCCATAACTTGCCCGCAATACCAGACGTTGAATACCGAAGTAGAATTCCTTGTAATTTCTTTTTTCAGGAGAAGATAAATAACCTCCCCCAATAAATTCTTCAAGCTTAGCTTTGCGCAACAACGGAATTTTATTCATAAAGAAACCCGCAAAATTATGTTCTAAGTGAGCTTCGAAATATTGTTGGTTGGTACTGAACTGGTAAAAATCTAAATATTGAAATTTCCTTAAATTGGGCGGGAAGATGGTGGAGATGTTACCTGCGAAATGTTTAAAATCAGGATAATACATATTTTTGTTGTTCAGGAACTTGCCTACACCTGCCAAAAATGAAGTGTAACCCCATAATCCGAATCCGATCCTGTCCTGAGAAACCTCAAGCTTCACGAAATCGTAATCTACATCACTATTCAAAACACCATTAAATCCTTTTTTATACAATAAAGTAATCTTCGGAAATTTCGATTCAGTATAAAACTTACCATCCGGACGGGTAATGTATTTCTGTCCGAAAGTATAGGTTAAACTTGCCGTTGCGCTGAAAGCGTTATAGGTTGGGAAAAGTGGTGTGTCTTCGGTTGGTTTGAAAGGGTTGTTTGACGTAAATTCACGGTCTTTCGCATCTATAAATTTAAAGGTTGAGTTATTGGTGAGGCTTTTATTCCGGTTGTAATCTACAGCCACACTTCCCTGCAGGCCAGAGGCCAGTTCGCGGGTGGTATTGATATTGATAAAGCTTTTTTCGTAAAACTTGGCAAAGTTTTTCTCATAAAATAACGAATTGATCGTATTACCCAGCTGTGTCATTGAGCCTAAATTATTCAAATCAAAGATGCCGTTTCCGAAAGATGCACCTACACTTGCTCTCTTGAGCGGATTGTAATAGTAACTTCCTGTTAAACTTCCGGTAAGTTTTTGGTTGGCAAAACCATACCGCAATTCAGGTCGAATAGAATAAGATCTTCTATTCTCAAAATCCTTTCTGTAGGTCACACCATATTTTATGGCAAATCCTTCTACAGTATTGTAGAATATGGCTTTTAATACCGGGTCAAATTGCCAATATTCCTTGTCATACCGGTCATTAATACTTACTCCCCTAAGCAAAAGCTTACCAATACCAAATTTATTGTTCTCTCTTTCCAGAGAATCAAGGTATTTTTTCGATTCTTTTAGCTTCGCGATACTGTCTTTTTTTACATAATTGATTTTTTCATCTTCTGTTAAAGGGATAGGCCTGTTATTTTTCCAGTAAACGGAATCTTTTTTGTTAACCATTTCGGTAACTTTTAAGATTTCTCCACTGAAAAAGTTTTTTGGGAATTTAGGGTCCAGATAATAACTACTATAAATACCCACATAATAACCAGCTATTTTAAATCCCAGCACATTACCTGCAAATTGAAAATTAATAGCAGTAGGCATGTAAACCTCGTTAACCTTGGTAAACTGCTGGCTGATGTTCAGTGTATCGATAAAATTGATCCCTGCGTTTTTGGTGAGGTATACATCTGTGTTGTAAATTCTCCAGCTATCGTCAATTATATAGATAATCCCCCTAAAAACAGGATCGTTTTCACGGCGGGGAATCACTTCTATTTTATGGATGATTTCTCCGTTTTCCTTGCTTTCGCCCAGTAATTTATATTTATAATAGAAGAGCGCATTGTCTGCAATTGGAGATATGTACCCCCTCGAACTTAATTTATTTTCGAGCAGGTAGTTATCGTAAAAATTGATGATCAGATCCGATGCCTTGTTAAAACTGAATGAGTTGTTCCTACCCGCAACTTTTGAGGAGATCATTTCTTCATGCACATCATTTGGGCGTCTGAAATTAAACTTGCTTTGCGATTCTGACAGGTATATAATACCTTTCCGGTTAGTATCCAGCTCTAAAATTTTCTGTATATCCTGTCCGAAGAATTTTTTTGGTGCACCCTTTAACCTTTGCACTCCTTTAATGTAAACATCACAACTAAATGCTTTCACTTCATTTAAATGTACTTTTCGCTCTTTAATGGCTTTACGGATGATGGCATAAGCAGGATCTTCGGTATTGGCCCTGATGTTAACATTTTCCAAAGTATAACTTTCTGCCGTTAGTGCTACATTAAGCACAAGATCTGCCGATGCATTTACAATATGCTCTTGCTGTTTGTAACCTACAGCTCTAAAACTTAAGGTATGCTCACCGCTTTTCAACTTAATCGAATATTTTCCGTCAATATTTGCAGAGGTTCCCGTAGTAGTGCTTTTTAAATAAACCGATGCAAATGGAACAGGTTGTCCGTTTGTATCTTTAATAATGCCAGTAACTGTAAAATGTTGTGCAAATACAAAATTGGTGAGGCCGCAAAAAAATAGGAGCGCGCAAATTCTTATCATACGTTAGATTAGTAAGCTATAAATATCGAATAACTTTAAGACTATACACACAGGTGTATGTTAAAGTTTGTTAAGATCGAAAAAAAATAATGTGGAAAGGCGGTTTTTAGAAATAATATCACATAAGCGCGCAAAATCACTTGATTAATCAAACATTTGTAAGCAAAATAAGGAGTAAAAATTGCCTTCCTAGGTTAGGAAATACTTTTTTTATAACTTTGACATCAAAACAACCATATAAAAAGGCCATGTATAAAACATTACAACCTGTTCTGCAAAAGGAACTTGAAGAAATCGAAAACGCTGGATTATTTAAACGCGAACGTATAATTATTACACCTCAGGGTGCCGACATTAAAGTAAGTGGCGGTGCTGAAGTGGTTAACTTTTGTGCAAATAATTATTTAGGCCTTTCTTCTCACCCAAAAGTGATAGAAGCAGCTAAAAAAGCAATCGATGATCATGGCTATGGAATGTCTTCAGTGCGTTTTATCTGTGGAACGCAAGATGTGCACAAAGAGCTGGAAGCTAAGATTTCTAAATTTTTAGGTACTGAAGATACTATTTTATATGCTGCTGCATTTGATGCAAACGGTGGAGTTTTTGAACCATTATTTAATGCTGAAGACGCTATTATTTCTGATGAGTTAAATCACGCGTCAATTATAGATGGGGTTAGATTGTGTAAAGCACAACGTTTCCGTTATAAAAATGCCGATATGGAAGATCTGGAAAAACAATTAATCGCTGCCAAAGATTGCAGACACAGGATTATTGTTACCGACGGAGCTTTCTCAATGGACGGATCAGTTGCTCCGCTGGATAAAATTGCAGACTTAGCTGATAAATATGAGGCATTGATCATGATTGATGAATCGCACTGTACAGGTTTTATTGGTAAAAACGGCCGCGGAACACACGAGCATTTCAATGTGATGGACCGTATTGATATTATTACCGGTACTTTAGGTAAAGCTTTAGGTGGTGCATCAGGCGGTTTTACTTCTGGCAAGAAAGAAATCATCGATATGTTACGTCAGCGTTCACGTCCTTACTTATTTTCTAATACGCTTGCTCCGGCTATTGCAGGTGCATCAATTGCCGTATTGGATATGTTGAGCGAAACCACCTCATTAAGAGATAAATTAGAAAGCAATACTCAATATTTCCGTGAGAAAATGACCGAGGCCGGTTTTGATATTAAACCAGGTTTCCATCCTATTGTTCCGGTAATGTTATACGATGCTAAAATTGCGCAACAATTTGCTGCTAAAATGTTAGAAGAAGGAATTTATGTAATCGGTTTCTTTTACCCTGTGGTACCTCAGGGCAAAGCGAGGATCCGTGTACAGTTATCAGCCGGACATGAGCAACATCATTTGGATAAAGCCATCGCAGCATTTACCAAAGTAGGTAAAGAATTGGGTGTAATTTAAAACCTGTAGATTTACGATTACTACAAAAGCCGCTTTAAGTGGCTTTTGTGCTTTACGGGTTCATTTTCTTTTATAATGATATTGTAAACAGATTATTTGAACCCGCTTACCTTAAAATTATTAGATAATTTGCTGTATATTTGGAGCCATGTTACAGGACAAAATAACACAATATACCGATAAAATTAATGCTTTCGTAACTGAAAAAGCAGACGAGTTAGAGCAATTCCGTATTAAATATTTAGGAAGCAAAGGCATCATAAAAGAAATTTTCGACGAATTCAAATCTGTTTCTGTTGAAGAAAAAAGATCGTTGGGTAAGGTTTTAAACGAATTTAAACAACTGGCAGAATCAAAATACCAAACTTTAAAAGAATCAACCGAAAGCACTGATACTAAAAGTGAAAATTCACAATTGGATTTAACTTTGCCTGGCGAAGGTTTCGAGATTGGTTCACGCCATCCTTTAGCCTTGGTACGGAGAGAAATTGTAGAGATTTTTGCAAAACTTGGCTTTACAGTAGCAGAGGGACCTGAAATTGAAGATGATTGGCATAATTTCTCGGCACTAAACTTCCCTGAAGAGCATCCAGCAAGAGATATGCAAGATACTTTCTTTATTAAAAAAGGTGGAGAGAAAGGCGATATTGCTTTACGTACGCACACATCTTCAGTACAGGTGCGCATGATGGAGCAAGGCCAGCCGCCATTCAGAGCAATTATGCCAGGCCGTGTTTACCGTAACGAAGCTATTTCTGCCCGTGCACACTGTTTTTTCCATCAGGTGGAAGGTTTGTATGTTGATGAAAATGTTTCATTTGCCGATTTAAAACAGACTTTGTTTTATTTTGTTCAGGAATTATATGGAGAAGGTACAAAAGTACGTTTCCGTCCGTCATATTTCCCTTTTACCGAACCATCTGCAGAAATGGATATTTCTTGTACCATTTGTAAAGGTGCTGGCTGCCAGTTTTGTAAATACAGTGGTTGGGTAGAAATTTTAGGCTGTGGTATGGTAGATCCAAATGTTTTGGAAAACTGTGGAATCGATTCAAAAAAATACAGTGGCTTTGCATTCGGAATGGGAATAGAACGTATTGCCAATCTGAAATATGTAATTAAAGATTTGCGCTTATTCTCTGAGAACGATGCACGGTTCTTGAAGCAATTTAAATCGGCTTTAATTTAATGATGAAATATCTGTACAGTATATTGTTTGTACTGCTAATGGCTACAGGTTGCGGTAAAGATGGAGGTTACATTCCTGATGTACCTGTAAATTATAATGTAACGATAACTGAATTTAGTCTGAAAGCCATTAATAATACAGTTTTGGTTGTCCCAGATAAGGGAGTTGGTGGATTACTTATTGTGAAAACTGATTTTGGATATGTTTGTTTTGATCGATGCAGCACTGTAAACCCGGAGAAAATCTGCAAGGTTGCACCCGATGACAGTGGTGTAACAGCAACCGATCCTTGTTCCGGAGCTAAATTTTTACTGCATGATGGTAGCCCACAAAAAGCACCTGCAGAAAGGAGCTTAAAAGCATACAATGTTTCTCTGCAAGGCAACACACTAATACACGTAAGCAATTAAAATGGAAGCTGAAAAAATAAAAGAAACAGTTAAAAAGGCTGCCAAAGAATTATTTAGAAAATACGGTTATCATAAAACCAGTGTAAACGAAATTGCTAAAAAGGCACGGATAGCTAAAGCAACGATTTACAAATATTTTGAGAGCAAAGAGCAGGTTTTAGATAGTATTCTGATGGATTACCTGGATCAGAACCTGTACGAAATATTGCACAATAAATTAAGTTACGCTTCAGAAGAAGAACACTTAAAAGCGCTGGTGATGAAAACAAGTCGCTTATCATTTACAGCCTGTAATGAGTTTATCGGCTGGGATTTTGTTCGTGAAAATGCGAACTCGCAGGAGTTTTTAAAACATTTATCAGATCAGCTTGAGGCCTTATTGTTAGCCGCTTATCTACAACTGGATAACTTTAAGAATAATCCGGCAAGAAGAGAAGGATTGGCCTTTCTGTTAAAAGCAAGTAAAAGTATCGTGTTTTCATTTGCGTTTACTTCAGTTAGCGATTCAGATGTGCGTAAGAACTTTGTAAGTTTCCAGAAAGAAATATTGCCATTTTTGGTAAAAGCAGCGCTTTAACTTGAAAAGTCGTCATCTCGATCCGATAGCTATCAGATGAAGCGCAGCGAAATGGAGAGATCTATCTAAGCGGATTTAACTTCGCTGAGCACTCCTTGGTTCTCGGCTGCGTTGCACTCCGCTCAAAACTCCTCAATCTGGTCTTAGCATCCCGCTAAGACCCTAAACAATAAACTTATTGGTGTGTCGTAGCGAGAACGTTACCAATGCTATTAAGTTAAGCTATTTATATGCCTGGTGCAACCTGCTTTTATTT
>NZ_JADCNK010000034.1:0-28901 GCF_014947265.1 Pedobacter sp. MR2016-19 | reverse complement strand
GGTTGCACCAGACATATAAATAGCTTAACTTAATAGCATTGTTAGCGTCTCGCTAAGACTTGAGTTTAATTCTGTTAAATGGCATTAACATCTCGCTAAGCGTTTTTTGCCACGGAAACACAGAAGGCACGGAAATTAAGAAAGAATGCAGAACCTCAGCGTACTAAAATGTTTTTTGGGTAATCAAAACCTGTGTTTCATCTGCAGTACCCAAATAACAGACCTGATGGAAGTGAAAATCCCTTTTGGTTAATGGATAAATTATTTTTATCAACAATTTCCCAAAAGGATTGTAGCGTACAGCAGGACGGAACCCAAACTACATAGTGCAGACGCTGCTCTCCAAAAAAAGAATCTTAGTTCCAATCACTTTAACGGCATCTTAACTAGTCTTATCTTCTCGCTAAGACTAAAGTTTAATTCTTATCAAAGAGTATGGATAATGCAAAAGACGCTTCGACTCCGCTCAGCGTGACAACCCGAGAGAGAATCAACTGGCATTAGCATCTCGCTAAGCGTTTTTTGCCATGGAAACACAGAAGGCACGGAAATTAAGTATGTAAAAAAATGTTAATTGGGTTAAACATTGTTAAAATCTACCAATTAATGCAACTAATGATCTAGTTTCGTTTAATTCCTAATCAGATAAAAGGAAAAACTAACCATCAGATCCTAATTAACAATGAAAATATTCGCTCGCTTCTTCACGATACTTGCTTTATTTTGTGTCAATCTGCTTTATGCCCAAACCGTAAAAAACCATGTTACAGGAACAGTCGCCTCTAAAAACAACACAAAAATTTTGGCTACGCTCACATTTAAAAGTGCAACAGACTCTTCCCTGATCAAAACCGTGACAACTAACGAACAAGGAAATTTTACATTGGATAATTTCCCGTCGGGTAAGTGTACAGTAGAAGTTAAATCACTTGGTTATAAAACCCTTTTAGAAACTGTAGAGTTAGCGCCAGACAAAACCGATATCAATTTAAGTTTTACGTTACAACCGGATATAAATGAACTGGAAAGTGTTGTTATTGCTGGCCGCAAGCCTTTAATAGAACGCCATAACGATAAAACGCTGATGAATATAGAGAACAGTATTGTTTCGACCGGAAATACTGCCCTCGAAGTGCTTGCTAAAATGCCTGGTGTAACGGTTAATCAGGATGGGATAATCAGTATCAGAGGCAGATCTGGCGTCAATGTGCTTATTGATGGAAAATCGACCTATTTATCGGCCGAACAATTGGCTACCAGATTACGATCGTTAAATAGTAACGAAATAAAAACAATCGAACTGATTACCAGTCCTTCTTCTAAATACGATGCTGAAGGAAACGCAGGGCTACTCAATATTCGGTTAAAAAAGAACGCCAGTTACGGTACAAATGGAAATGTTGACTTAGGTTTCGGATATGGCAAGAATTCAAAAAGCGATGCCGGGATATCCATTAACCATCGAAACAAAAACTTTAATGTTTTTGGCAGCTTCGCCAATAACAACAATAAAGCCACCGAAAACCTGGACATTTTGAGGGTAGTAAATGGCAGCGATCAAAATACCTATTTCCATCAATCGAATACACAGACCAGATCCACACATAACAACAATTACAAAGCCGGGATTGATTATTTCATCAACGATAAAAACACTTTAGGTTTCCTCACTACAGGTTATTTTAACAATGGTCACGATGCATCTAATGGCCTTACCGCTATTGGGCAAAGTTTTACAAAGGTTGATTCTTCTATCGTTGCCGATAACCCCGCAAGGAATAAATACCGCAATCAGGCTTACAACCTCAATTACAAAAGTGTTATGGATACGTTAGGTCAGGAATTTTCTATCGATTTAGATTATGCCAAATACCACAGTGAGGAAAATACCATTTATCAAAATTCCTTTTTAGATCAAAATGGCTTGAACCATAAATCGCCCGCCATCTTTAGAAATGCTACCCCATCTTTTATTAAAATCAAGGCTGCAAAAATTGACTATGTACTTCCAATCAGCGCGAAAACTAAATTAGATGCCGGCTTAAAAAGTAGCTGGGTGAGTACAGATAATGATTTTCAATTCGAAAACCTGATTGGAACAGATTGGAAGAATGATGCAGGCAGAAGTAACCGTTTTATTTACGACGAAAACATCAATGCCGCTTATGCAACCTTAAAGCATGAATTTAAATCGACTAGTGTTGAAATTGGTTTACGAACGGAACAAACCAACTCAAAAGGGAATTCGATTAACGACAATAAGATTGTAAAACGCAGTTATTTTGATTTCTTCCCAAGTTTTAACATCAACCAAAGCCTAAATGCTAATCATGAAATCGGGTTTTCATACAGCAGAAGGATAGATCGACCTGATTATAAATCACTTAACCCTTTTGTTTATTTTGTTGATTTATATACTTTTAGTCAGGGAAATCCCTTTCTTAACCCGCAGTACACCAATGCTTTTCAACTGGCATATAATTATAAAAAAACATTAAATATTTCATTGGGATACAGCATCACCAACGACTTAATTATTGACGTTTTGCTGCCAGATCATGAGAAGAAAACACTGTACCAAACCGTGCAAAACCTCGATAAACAATATGCTTACGATTTAACAATCGGCTATCCTACCACCATTACCAAATTCTGGAGCATGGATAATACACTTACCAGTACCTATAACCAGATCAAAACCGCAAATTTAGGTGATGGTGTATACGACAGAAAGAAAGTGAATTTTATGATCAATAGCAGTCACACTTTTACCCTAAGCCCGTCAACATCAGCAGAACTTTCAGGAGAATATGCCTCCTCGCAGATTTATGGCACTTATGCGATCAAGCCCTATTATGGAGTGGATTTTGGAATCAAAAAATCATTCCTTGATAAAAAACTCAATGTTAAACTTGCTGCTAACGATGTTTTCGATACCAGAAAAGCAAGAATCAGCAGTGCACTTTCGGGTTTAGATTATAACCTCACGCAAAAACAAGAAAGCAGGGTTTACAGACTCAGTTTAAATTACATTTTTGGCAGCAGCAGTATTAAAGGTACCCGAGAGCGAAAAACCAGCGTAACTGATGAGCAAGGCCGGATCAAATAACAAATTACACTTCATCTTTTTTTCGAATCCTTAGAATAATAAACATCACTAAAACCGATATTAGGATCATGATCAGATAACTATAGCTTAGGTTACGTTCATCTTTGGCAGGAATCAGGTTTACGATACCATAACTCAAAAAAGAAACAATCACATAGGTAATCCCTCCCGTTAAGCCGCCTGCAATGCCTGCATTTTTTGGGAATTTGCTCAGACAGAAGGTAAAGTAATTATTAAAGGTAAAGCCTGCTCCGACATGGATCAAAAAAGCAAAGAAAATTAACGACCAGATATTAGAAACAAAATTTAAGCTTACAATCATCAGGACTACAAAAGCAACCTGAAACAACGAATTGATCATTAATCGTTTAAAGAAAGGTTTATTAATGGTGGCCTTGCCAATAAAGCCGCCAACCATCCACGCAAAACCTAAAAATAAGGAACTATAACCTGCAATAACCGGCGAAAAATTAAAGTGGTGCTCAATAATAAACGGACCGGTCATATTGTAAACCATCACCATACAATAAGCTAAGCCCAACATCACGATACCCAGTGTAAAACTTGTTGTTTTGATCATTTCGATATAAATACCGGTGATTTTTTTCAGTTGAAAAGCGGTAAAATGCTTTAGTGTTTCGCCACTAAACAACAACTCCAGAACCGCAAAAACAAGTGCAAAACCAGCTAAGAAATAGAAATTAGATTCCCAGCCAAATGCTGTTTGCAAGTAACCACCAATAAAAGGTGCTACAATTGGTCCGGTAGACCAGATAATGGAAAACAGACTGAGGTAGTGTTTTAACTGGTCGCCTTCGAAGAGATCGACAAAGTATGCCCTTTTGGCCACCACAATTGCGCCAACAGTAAGCCCGTGGATAACGCGCATTACATAAATGAGATAAATATTATGGGTTGTGGCAATAACAATACTTGCCGCTGCAAAAATCAGTAACGCATACAGGCAGATCTTATACCTGCCAAAGCTATCGAGCACGCTCCCGATAAAAAGTTGCGAAACACCATAACTAATTAAAAAGATACTTAATGTAAGTTGAACCTGAACACTGCTTACCTGCATTTCGCCTGCCATAGTTGGTAACGAGGGAATGTAAATATCGGTAGCAAAACCTGACAATGGAATTAAGGCAAAGGCCAGTAGAGTAGCTAAACCCTGGTGACGTTCCTTAATGTATTTTATTTGTGCTGTATTTGAATGCATATTGGTACTATAATCGTATATAAATATTCCAATCAAACATCTATTTACGCGTTCTTAGTTATTTGATTGATTATTGACTGCAAAAATAAGACTTTCACCCACCCTAAAATTATGCAAATCAAACAAAGGATTATTCACGGCAAATAATTACAAATTTTTACTTTAATCTAATAAATGCCTTTTTTAAGATGCCATTTTAACATAGAAACCTAGTGTATTGAAAATTATATCCTGCTTTAAACGTTTTTAACCAAACTTTTTATAAGTTTGAAGAAACAAGCAAACAAAAGATGTTCGAAAAGCTATTCAGAAAGAAATCTATTTCCAAGATATTAAAAGATGCGGCAAACGGCTATGGCGACCACGAAAATACACTACATAAAACACTCGGTGTACGCGACTTAACAGCTTTTGGAATTGCAGCGATTATTGGAGCAGGAATTTTTAGTACGATTGGCAAAGCAAGTGCAGACGGCGGTCCGGCAGTAATCTTTTTATTTATTTTTACAGCGGTAGCCTGTAGTTTTGCAGCTTTTGCTTACGCAGAGTTTGCTTCAATGGTACCTGTTTCTGGCAGTGCCTACACCTATTCTTATGTTGCCTTCGGAGAATTGGTGGCCTGGATTATCGGATGGTCGCTCATTATGGAGTATTCCATCGGTAATATTACAGTGGCGATATCCTGGTCTGATTACTTTACCGGATTACTATCAACCATCAAAATACCTCCCCTCGGCATAGATGGCATCCATGTACCCGATTGGATGACAATGGACTATTTAAGCGCTTATAACGGACATCAACATGCTGAAGCGCTGTTAGCCGCTGGAAAAAACCTGGCAGATTTAGATCCGGCTACAGCTTTAGCGAATAATGCATGGCTTACCGCTCCAAAAATCGGTAGTTTTCACATCGTCGCAGATATCCCTGCCTTAGGCATCATCATTTTAATTACCTGGTTAATTTATCGTGGCATGAAAGAGAGTCGCAATGCCAGCAATGCCATGGTTGTGGTTAAGCTTGCCGTAATTCTTTTGGTATTGGCAGTAGGTATATTTTATGTAGATACAAAAAACTGGGATCCATTTGCGCCTAATGGTGTTGCAGGAGTTCTAAAGGGCGTTTCGGCAGTGTTTTTTGCTTATATCGGTTTCGATGCCATTTCTACAACTGCTGAAGAATGTAAAAACCCACAACGCGATTTGCCCCGTGGAATGATGTGGGCCATTATTATCTGTACCATCCTTTATGTGGCAATTGCATTGGTTTTAACTGGCATTGTTAAATCAGACACTTTAGCCGTTGGCGATCCCTTAGCATTTGTTTTTGATCAGATTAACTTAAAATTAATGAGTGGTATTATTGCTGTAAGTGCGGTATTTGCCATGGCAAGTGTACTTTTGGTTTTTCAGATGGGTCAACCACGGATCTGGATGAGCATGAGCAGAGACGGGTTATTACCAAAATCTTTTTCTAAAATTCACCCGAAATACAAAACACCTTCATTTGCAACTATTGTAGTAGGTTTTGTAGTTGCTGTACCATCATTGTTTATGAACCTGACCATCGTTACCGATCTTTGTTCTATCGGAACACTTTTCGCTTTCGTATTGGTTTGTGCAGGGGTTTTAGTATTACAGAACAGGCCTGATGTTCAACGCGGAAAGTTTAAGATACCTTATTTAAACAGTAAATTTATTGTTCCAATCGCCTTAATTGCGACGATTATTTTCGCGTTCACACAATATGGAAAAGAGACGAAAGCTTTCTTTTTCAACTCGCCTAAAACCATCCAAACCGTAACTTTTGTTACTTCTCTAAGTGGCGATGAACTAAAAATTGTTAAAGAGGAAATTGTTAAAAATGCTGCGCCACAAATTTTATTGACAGAAAAAGTAGATGCAGAATCTTATCTAAGTGCATTACCTGCTGATCGTTATGAGCAGTTTATTTCAGCCTCAAAAATACCTGTAGAGAAGAAATACGAAAGTGGCTGGGGTTTATTTAAGCACAAAATCCCAATGTGGATTTTCTTGATTATCTGCGTGGTCATCACCTACTATTGCATTACCAAAAACTTATCATTAATTCCTGTTTTGGGATTGATCAGCTGTTTATACATGATGTGCGAACTTGGTATTTCAAACTGGATCGGTTTCGGCATCTGGCTGGTAGTTGGGCTTGTGGTTTATTTTGCCTATGGTTACAGACATAGTAAACTGGCAAATCCGGAGGTTTAGTATATGAAATACAATCCTTTAATACATCATCGAAGATCGATCAGGTTAAAGGGTTACGACTATTCAAAAGCAGGGGCATATTTCATCACGATCTGCTGTGAAGATAGAATCCATAGATTTGGAAAAGTTTCAGGTAATGAAATGATTTTAAATCAGTCTGGAACTATCGCTTATAACGAATGGATTAATTTAGCGGAGAGATTTCCGAATTTTGAACTTGATGTTTTTCAGATCATGCCGAATCACATGCATGGCATAATCGTCTTATCAGATCGAACTACTGTCGGGGCGACCCTTGAGGTCGCCCAAGAAGAAAACGAGATAAAAAGGGCGACCGCAAGGGTCGCCCCGACAATTGCTGAAATCGTCGGAGCTTACAAATCAATTGTTTCAAATGCATGCATGCAGTTGTTCAAGTCACACAATAAAATAATGGGAAAGCTTTGGCAGCGTAATTATTACGAACACATCATTCGCGATGAAAGAGCATATCAGAACATTTCAAATTATATCATCAACAATCCCAGCAAGTGGGATGAAGATAAATTTCATCTATAACAAAAATCCCCTTTCTTTAATAGAAAGAGGATTGTATTTATTTTTTCTTGATAAATGCCATTGCGGTAATCATCACGAGTCCTAATCCAGATGCAATCATGTAGTTATTCGCATGATCAAGATGGTATATTTTGGCTGCAGGACCTGCTATAAATAACACGGTTCCAAAAATTAAAATCGCAGTCCTCATTTAATTAAACCGGGAGTCTGTGTAATTCAATATCATCAGGCGTAACGAAAATCAACGGTACCTTCTCTACATCCACATAACTGCTATCCAAACCAAAACTTCGCTCCTCAGACAAACTTAGTTTTTTAAGGATAAAATAGTAATCCATAATCTGTCTCTCGTAGAAACTTAACTTGGTAAACTTAGATAAATGTTTTTCCAACAGCACAAACCTGAAATCGCCTGCAATTTTATGCTTGTTTAACGAAGTGTACTGGCTGGTAATATCGATCTCTCCATTTTTCACTAATTCTTCAACTACCTTACGGTAAAGTAAATTTACACGTTGCTCAATCCTGAATCCTAACCTAAAGTCGATTCTGATTAATTTACCGGGAATTAAAAATTCAACTTTATAATCTAAAGTATACGGCTCATCCATTACGTCAACGTGTACCAACCAATATACGTCAGCACGTTTTGGCTCTTTTTGAATAATGGAATAGATAATTTTGGATTCAATCTCCGTTTTAAAGTTGGCACTAGTTAAATAAACCAGCTGAGAAGAGTATTTTGGAACCGATTCATCGCTGCTCAGTTCAGTTAAAATCTCATAATAATCCTCAATTTCTACATATTTAACAAAGCGGTTTTTGATTTTCCGGGCTACAAACCAACTCCACATCACCGTAAATAAGAAGGAACCGATTAATACGGTTACCCAACCGCCATGTAAGAATTTAGTTAAATTACTGATCAAAAATGTACCCTCAATAATGACATAGGTAAAAAAGAATAACGCGATCAGATATCTCGGAAAACGTCTGCTTCTTAAATAAAAACTCACCAGGATGGTGGTCATTAACATGGCTATGGTTATAGATAAACCATAGGCCGCGTCCATTCTCTCTGCTTTCTGAAACAAGAATACAATACCACAGCAACCAATCCATAACATCCAGTTAATGGAAGGAACGTATAACTGGCCTTTAGAAACTGATGGGTAGACTATTTTAATTTTTGGCCAAAGGTTTAAGCGTACTGCCTCAGCAATTAAAGTAAACGAGCCACTAATTAAAGCCTGACTGGCAATTACTGCCGCCATAGTAGCGAGTATAACCATTGGAATTTGAAACTGATCTGGAACGATCTGGAAAAATGGGTTCATTTTAGCTCCCGGCACATAACTGCCACTGTTCTGCAAAATCCAAACACCCTGTCCCAAATAGTTTAGAATAAGGGTCAGTTTTACAAAGATCCAACTGATCCTAATGTTATTTCTACCGCAATGGCCTAAGTCAGAATATAAAGCCTCTGCCCCAGTTGTACATAAAAACACACCACCCAGAATTAAAAATGCCAGTTTGTTAGTCACTAATAAATGAATGGCATAGTAAGGGTTAAATGCTTTAAGGATGCTGAAATCTTTAATAATAAAAGACACGCCCAAAACACCTAGTACAGCAAACCAAACAAACATTACGGGACCAAATAGCTTGCCTACCATATTGGTACCGAACTGCTGGATAATAAATAAGATGGTTAAAATGGTGATTACAATTGGAATAACCGGTACATCAAATTTACTGGTAAGCCCTTCAATGGCTGATGTTACCGTAATACTGGGCGTGATAATACCATCTGCAAGTAGTGCACAACCACCTACAACAGCTGGTACCACCAGCCATTTAGCCTTTTTGCGCACAAGGGAAAATAAAGAGAAAATACCACCTTCACCTTTATTATCTGCCCTAAGGGTAATAATAACATACTTAATGGTGGTTTGTAAGGTTAATGTCCAGATTATACAAGATAAAACGCCTAAAACATTTGTTGGATTGATATCTTGCTTTCCCCCTAAAATTGTTGTAAAAATTGCATTTAAGGTATACAAGGGCGATGTACCAATGTCACCAAATACAATTCCTAAACTAATTAGAACACCGCCGGCAGTTAACGCATTGACATTTTTATGATTTGACACTTCGTTGATTATTTAAGTGCGGCAAAAGTAAACTAACTATAACAATTTAACAACCAAATTATTGTGTATTTTCAACACTATGAAAATTAAATTTTATTGTTAAATTGTGTTAAATTATGGGTTTTAAACAAAATGTTTAATTTCTTTGTTTTAAATTAATACATTTGCTATACCAATTTGATGAAACTCTACACTAGGATAACGTTACTCACAAAACTCGCCTGCACATTGTGCATTGTTTTGTTATGCAGCTTAAATTCCTGGTCACAACAGAGTGATAGCATTCACATCAGCTTAAAAAACAGAACAAAAAAAATAAGCCGAATTCCTGAAATCAAAGCCAATATTACGCCCTACAAGCCGTTTTACATGACAATTGGTGGTTCCGGAATGTTCAATACTTCTTCTACAGTTCCTAAAACTGCAACAGTTGTAGCAAAAGATAAATTGTTAAGTATTTTAAAAATATATCCTAATCCGGTAGAGGATCAGTTGAATATTATTTTATCTATTGGAAAAGATGGCACCCAAACAACGATCAAAATTATCGATTTATTGGGAAATGAAGTAGCAACACTTTTGAACGAACGTTTAAATGCCGGCGAGCATAATAAAAATTTTGTAGTTCCTAACAGAATTAACCCAGGCATCTACTTTTTAAGGGTTATTGCAGGCTCAGAAAGCCAGGTAAAACGGATCTCAGTTTTATAACACCATTTTCTTTTCTATTTTTGATTGATGCGGAATTAATTCCCGTCTATTTTATCATATTTCATATTCTTAAGAATGAAGATCATCGCCATTGGCCGAAATTATGCCGAACATGCAAAAGAGCTGAACAATCCAGTTCCAACCACACCAGTAATTTTCCTGAAACCTGATACAGCTGTTTTAAAAGATAATAAACCTTTTTACCTGCCCGATTTTTCTGATGATATTCATTACGAACTTGAAGTGGTATTAAAAATCTGCAAGGAAGGGAAACATATTGCCGAGAAATTTGCTGCTAACTATTTTGATGAAGTTGGATTAGGAATCGATTTCACTGCACGAGATATCCAGAGCAAACATAAAGAGAAGGGATTACCCTGGGAGTTGGCCAAAGCTTTTGATCACTCTGCGCCGATCAGTATTTTTCAGCCTAAAAGTGATTATGAAGACCTTTACAATTTAAATTTTGAGTTAAACATAAATGGCGAAAGCCGCCAGGTTGGCCATACTAAAGATTTGTTATTCTCGTTCGAGAAGATAATCAGTTTTGTTTCTCAATATATTACTTTAAAAAAAGGAGACTTAATTTTTACCGGCACACCTCAGGGCGTTGGAAAAATAAATAAAGGCGATAAACTGGAAGCCTGGTTAGCAGGAAAGCAACTTTTAAATTTTGATGTAAAGTAACGAATGATTAAAAACCCGATCCAAAATAAGTTTAAATTTTCCATTTCAGTTTGTCTTTTATTTGCTTCAACTTTTGTTCAGGCGCAACAGATTTATAGTACGAATAAATACCCGATTACAGATTTCAGGCAACCTTTAGATATTAGCCCTCCTGCCCTGGCGGGTTCATTCGGCGAAATCAGAGGCAATCACTTTCATTCCGGAATCGATTTCAGGACCAATCAGCGCGAAGGTTATCCTGTTTATGCAGTAGCCGATGGTTATATTTCGAGGTTAAGGGTTCAAAACAGTGGTTTCGGACAGGCCTTGTACATTAATCACCCTAATGGGTTTACTACTGTTTACGGACACTTACAGCGTTTCGCTCCAAAAATTGCTACGATTGTTAAAAACCTTGAATATGAAAAAAAATCGTTTGAGATTGATGAATTTCCGGATGCCACATTAATCCCGGTACATAAAGGCGAAATTATTGCCTGGTCTGGTAACCGTGGCAGTTCAGGCGGACCGCATTTGCATTTCGAAATCAGAGATACTAAAACTGAAGAAACCATAAATCCGCAATTTTTCGGGATTATCATTCCGGATAATATTCCGCCTGTTATACATGGATTGTACGTGTACCGTTTAAATGGCAAAACCTTTAACGAAAATACACCAAAACAGGCTATTGGCATTAGTGGAGCAAATGGTAGTTATAAAACCGCTGCCCCCATTAGTTTAACCGGTGAGGTTGGTTTCGGTATCGTAGTAACCGATCGGCATAATGGTTTATCGGGCACCAATGGTGTATATTCTATTCAGCTCGAAGTAGATGGCAAGAAAGTATATACTTCTGCACTTGAACGTTTTGCTTTCGAAGATAGTAAAGCAATTAATTCGCATATCGATTATCCTACCTACCTAAATACCAAAAGAAGTATCCAGAAAAGTTTTGTTGAGCCTGGCAACCCTTTAAAAATTTATAGCGGTTTAATCAATAATGGCAGAATTAATTTTAATGATGGCGCTACGCATCAGCTTCGCTACATCATCACCGATTCGAAAGGAAATTCATCTGTTTTGCCTTTCACGGTAAATGCGGGTTCAGCACCTATCGCAACACCAGTTATCCCCCCTGGAATAATTTATCCATATAATAAGGTGAATGAATTTAATACCGAAGATATTAAGGTAGTTTTCCCGCAGGGGACATTGTACAGCGATTTAAATTTCACTTATAAAAAACTACCTAAACCAACTGGAAATGCCTGGTCAGCTGTGCATCAGATCCACAATAGGTATACCCCATTGCATATTGGTTTCAATATTTCGATTAAGGCTGATAATCTTCCTGAGAACTTAAAAAACAAAGCTTTGATTGTAAACTCAAATGGCTCATCGCAAGGCGGATTTTTCGAAAGTGGTTATGTTAAGGCTACACCAAAAAACTTTGGCAGCTTTTATATTGCAATCGATACCATTGCGCCTAGGATAATACCGGTAAATATCTCGGAAGGAAAAAATATGGCCGGTTTATCTAAAATATTTTTTAAGATCAGCGATAATCTATCCGGGATAAAAAGTTTTAATGGCTATATAGATGGTAAATGGGCTTTGATGGAATTCGATACCAAAACCGCAACCTTATGGCACAGTTTCGACGAAAGAACAACTTCCGGAAAACATACACTTGAGCTGGTTGTGGCAGACATGAAAGAGAATACCCGAAAATACAAGGTAACATTTATTAGATAGGGGCAGGATATTTTGGATTTCGTGACCATAAGATACCAACTTTTCACAAATTAAACCAAGAAATGTCATCTTTTAATATATATCCAACAGTATAATAGCATAAACTGTTTAAATTGCAAGCATGAATTAAACATGCTATCATTCAAAATTCAATCGTTTAATTATACTCCATTATTAAAGCATTCAAATTCAATCATTATTAAATATGGCAGAGTTAAAAGAAGGTGATCAGGCACCAGCAATTACATCAAAAGATCAAAATGGAACTGAAGTTTCGCTAAGCGATTATAAAGGCAAAACAGTTGTACTTTATTTTTACCCAAAAGATGATACTCCTGGTTGTACCGCCGAAGCTTGCGATTTCAGAGATAACTACCAGGGTTTACAGGCCAAAGACATTGTAGTTTTAGGCGTTAGCGTCGACGATGAAAAATCGCACCAGAAATTTGTAACCAAACACAATTTACCATTTACCCTACTGGCCGATACCGATCAGAAAATTGTAAATGACTACGGAGTTTGGGCAGAAAAAAACATGTATGGTAAAAAATACATGGGCACGCTTCGCACCACTTTCATTATAGATGGCGATGGAAAAATTAGCCATATCATCAAAAAAGTTGACACCAAAAACTCAACACAACAAGTACTCAATTTAATCAATAACTAATTATGATATAGCGGTTAAAATATTAACTTTGCTATGTAACAACAACCTCTTATTTTAATGAAACATACAATTAAAGAGCTAGAAGATATTGCCTCTCAAATCAGAAGAGATATCGTAAGAATGGTTCATGGATGCCAATCTGGCCACCCAGGTGCTTCGCTTGGATGCGCTGATTTTTTTACCGCTTTATATTTTGAAGTGTTGAACCACAAGACAGATTTCACGATGGAAGGCGCAGGCGAAGATTTATTCTTCCTTTCGAATGGACATATTTCTCCGGTTTGGTACAGTACACTGGCTCATGCTGGTTATTTCGATAAAAGCGAACTGGCAACTTTCCGTAAACTGGACTCCAGATTACAAGGTCACCCAACTACCCACGAGCATTTACCAGGTATCCGTATTGCTTCAGGCTCATTAGGCCAGGGCTTATCAGTTGCCATTGGTGCAGCGTTGGCTAAAAAGTTAAATGGCGACAAATCTCATGTTTTTGCCTTATTGGGTGATGGAGAATTACAGGAAGGACAAAACTGGGAAGCAGCAATGTTCGCCCCTTTCAATAAAGTTGATCATTTAATTGCATCGGTTGATTATAACGGACAGCAGATTGATGGCCCTACGAGTAAAGTTCTTGCCTTAGATGATTTACAAGCTAAATTCGAAGCTTTCGGATGGCACGTAATCAATACTGACGGTAATGATATGCAAGCTATAGTTGAGGGTTTACATTATGCTAAAACCTTAACCGGAAAAGGTAAACCGATTATGAATTTAATGAGCACACAGATGGGTGCCGGTGTAGATTATATGGTGGGTTCACACAAATGGCATGGTACTGCTCCGAATGATGAGCAATTAGCAGTTGCATTAGCGCAATTACCAGAAACTTTAGGGGATTACTAGCCCCCTTACCCCCTGAAGGGGGAGTAAATAACTTTTAATTTTAACTACAAATAAAGCCCCTTTAGGGGTTTGGGGTATGAAAACCTGCGAAGCAAGCTTGAACACCTTTAAATAAAAAATATAGGCTCGTGAAAAAATATACATATACAGAAAAAAAAGATACACGTTCGGGTTTTGGAGCTGGCTTACATGAAGCCGGAAAGAAAAACGAAAATGTGGTTGCCTTATGTGCCGATTTAGTTGGATCGCTTAAAATGGATGCTTTTATTAAAGATTTTCCGGAGCGTTTTACACAGGTTGGTATTGCAGAAGCAAATATGATCGGTATTGCAGCAGGTATGACAATTGGCGGTAAAATTCCATTTACAGGTACTTTTGCCAATTTCTCTACAGGTCGTGTTTACGATCAGATCCGCCAATCGGTAGCTTATTCTAATAAAAACGTTAAAATCTGTGCATCTCACGCAGGTTTAACCTTAGGCGAAGATGGTGCAACCCACCAGATTTTAGAAGATATAGGCTTAATGAAAATGTTGCCGGGAATGGTTGTAATCAATCCTTGCGATTACAATCAGACTAAAGCAGCAACTATGGCCATTGCAGAATACGAAGGTCCGGTTTATTTACGTTTTGGTCGTCCGGTAATCCCCGTGTTTACAGATCCAGATCAAAAATTTGAGATCGGTAAAGCATGGATGGTTAACGAAGGAACCGATGTTACTATTATTGCTACAGGCCATATGGTTTGGAAAGCGATTGAAGCTGGTGAGAAATTAGCTGAATTGGGCATAGATGCCGAAATTATTAACATCCATACCATTAAACCTTTGGATGATGAGGCCATCTTAAAATCTGTTAAGAAAACCGGATGCGTGGTTACCTGCGAAGAGCACAATAAATTTGGCGGCCTGGGCGAAAGCGTAGCACGTTTGTTAACTACTGAATTACCAACTCCACAAGAGTTTGTAGCCACTAACGATACTTTTGGTGAAAGCGGAACTCCAGATCAATTAATGTCTAAATATGGCTTAGATGCTGTAAACATTGTTGAAGCGGTTCAAAAAGTAATTGGCAGAAAAAAATAGATTTGAGAAATTAGATATGAGGTTTGAGACATAATTCAAATCTCATATCTCAATTCTTACATCTCACATCTAAAAATACAATGAAACAAGTTGAAGATTCAGAAATTCTTGCCATGTTTGCTGTCGAGCATACGCGTAATGAAGCCTTTAACCTGTTGCTAAAAAAATACCAGCAAAAAATATACTGGCATATCCGCAGGCTGGTTTTAAACCATGATGACTGCGATGACCTCTTGCAGGAAGTATTTGTTAAAGTTTGGAAAAATCTCGATAAATTTAGAAGCGATTCTCAGCTCTATACGTGGATTTACCGTATTGCCACCAACGAATCGATTACCTTCTTAAATAAACAAAAGCAGCGTAACAATACCCCTTTGGATGAGGTTTCATCCGAGCTTGCCGATAATCTGGTGGCATCATCATATTTTAACGGCGATAAGCTTGAGCTCAAATTGCAAAAAGCAATTCTCACCTTACCTGAGAAACAACGCATTATCTTTAATATGAAATATTTTGATGATATGAAATATGAAGAGATTTCAGAGGTACTGGGAACCTCGGTAGGTGCGCTAAAAGCATCATTTCACATTGCTGCAAAAAAAATTGAAGCTTTTATTACAAATGATGAAGTAGACTATTAAACCTTTTCACTTTAATTGTATCATATATCTGTGATGAACGAAAATATAGAAAATAACGATTGGATGAACGAGGCTCCTGCACTTGCGGCTATGGGGAAACGTAATCCTTTCTCCGTTCCTGATGGATATTTCGAAAATAGTGATGAGGCCATTTTTTCTGCTGTTTTCTTAGATGGATTGCAACAGAAAACCATTAAAAACAATTTTGAAGTTCCGCCGCATTATTTTGAAAACTTAACAGAACAAATACAAACCCGAATTGTTCTGTCTGAAATGCCTAAGGCAGAAAATACTTTTACAGTACCTGAAAATTATTTCGATAAGCTACAAAGTAGAATTATCGATAGGATTGCAGCATCGGAATCTAAAAAGGAGGCTAAAGTTATTCCTTTATGGCGAAGAAACATCGTTAAATATGCAAGTGCGGCCTGTTTCTTATTAATGGCTTCGTTTGGCATTTATTTTTACCAGAACAGCACCAATACCGTTCAGCAAGTACAATCTGCCGAAACAGTAAATGAACAAATGTTATACGACATTGACGAAAGCACGATCATTGATCATTTAGAAACGCAAAATACTACATCGTCTAATATAAAAACTACTTCTGCGTCAGATACAGAAATGGAAAACTACATCCTGAGTAATTTCTCTTCAAGTGATTTATCTCAGGAACTAAATAATTAAAATAATGAAGAATTTACTTTTTGTTGCTTTAATGTTTCTATTGCCTACAACACTTTTGGCTCAAAGACCAAAGAGCGAGGAAATCGAATCACTTAAAATAGCTTTTTTCACTCAAAAACTGGACCTATCACCAGAAGAGGCTAAAATTTTCTGGCCAATTTATAATGATATGCAGGCAGAACAAAGTGCCCTGCGCAAAGAACGCATGCAGAAAATGATCTCTTTCAGAAAAACGACTGAAATAGATAATTTAACGGATGCACAGGTACAGAGCTTAATTACCAGCGAATTTGATTTTAAACAAAGAGATCTTAATCTCGATAAAAAATATTACAACAAACTTAAATCGGCATTGCCAATAAAAATTGTTGGGAAGTTTTACCGGGCTCAAGAAGGTTTTAAACGCGAGTTACTCAACCGATTTAAAGGCGGCCAAAAGCAATAAAGAAAAGACTTACAGCAATGTAGGTCTTTTTTGTTTTAAAGCACTCTTTCATTTCCGTACTTTTGTGCCATGCTTACCCAACGTCAGTTGTTTTTACAACACAATGCACAAACCTCTCCAGAGCCGCTTATGCTCGAATTTGTAAGGGCAAAAGGAATCTATATTTACGATGCGCAGAACAAAAAACACATCGATCTTATTGCCGGTATCGGTGTAAGTAATGTTGGTCATTGTCATCCTGCGGTAGTGAAGGCCATTCAGGATCAGGCAGAAACCTATATGCACCTCATGGTGTATGGCGAATATGTACAAACTCCTCAGGTAAATTTTGCCAAAGCACTTGCCGAAATTTTACCCGAAAGCCTGAGCTGTACATACTTTTTAAACTCTGGAACCGAGGCTGTAGAAGGCGCCATGAAACTGGCTAAACGTTATACTGGCCGAAAAGGATTTATTGCCTGCAAAAATGCTTATCATGGCAGTACGCAAGGTGCAGAAAGTTTAATGGAAAGTGATTTTTATTCGTCTGGCTACGGTCCTTTCTTGCCACACGTAAGTTTTATTGAGCATAACAACCTTGCTGATCTCGAAAAAATTACTACAGAAATTGCTGCTGTTTTTATTGAGCCTATACAAGGTGAAGCTGGAATAAGGGTTGCTGATTTGAAGTATATGCAGGCTTTACGGGATAAATGCACAGCAACAGGCACATTATTAATTTTCGATGAAATACAATCAGGTTTTGGCCGCAGCGGTAAAATGTTCGCCTTTCAGCACTATAATGTAGTACCAGATGTGCTACTGTTAGCGAAGGGAATTGGAGGTGGAATGCCAATCGGCGCCTTTATCAGTTCGTTAGCGATTATGTCGGTATTATCACATACACCAATCTTGGGTCACATGACTACCTTTGGCGGTCATCCGGTTTGCTGCGCTGCCGGATTGGCTACTTTACGCACCTTGGTTGATGGTCATATCGTGGATGAAGTTGAAGAAAAAGGTCAGTTGTTTAAACAGCTTTTAAAACATCCTGCCATTAAAGAAATCAGGGGAAAAGGTTTAATGCTTGCGGTGGAGTTTGAGAATTTCGAGATCAATAAAAAAATCATCGATGCCTGTATTTTGGATGGCGTATTATCAGACTGGTTTTTACATTGCAGCAATTCTATGCGGATAGCTCCACCACTAATTATTACTGAAGAAGAAATTAAAGAAGCTTGCAAGACCATCTTAAAAAATATTAACTTAGTTGCAGGGTAAAAAGCATAGGGCATAATTAAAATGCTGAAAAATAAAACTACTAACTGTTAGCTGAAATGAATGTATTAATCGTTGAAGATGAAAAAAGCCTGGCGCTTGAAATGGATGAATTCTTAAGTAAAGAGGGATTTATTGTAGAGCATGCCTGGAAAAAATCTTCTGCTGAAGAAAAGATATTTGTAAATAATTACGATTTTATTTTATTAGACCTGGGCTTACCAGATGGTGATGGTTTTGAAATTTTAAAACAGTTAAAGGCCATGAAAGACCGTGATGATGCTGTAATCATTTTAACCGCCCGTAGTGCTGTTGATGACCGGATTAAAGGTCTTGATGAGGGCGCAGACGATTATTTACCAAAGCCATTTTCACTAAATGAACTCTTAGCGCGAATGCACGCCATTACGCGTAGAAAACATAAATTAGAGAAAAACGAGGTAAACATTCACGATTTCATGCTCAATATCCAAAATAGAACTGTCTCTTTTGGTGATGAAAGATTAAACCTGACCAAAAAGGAGTTCGAGATATTTAACTATCTGGTGTTGAACAAAAACCGAGTGGTATCGAGAATGAGTTTAACTGAACATGTTTGGGGTGATATTTTAGAAGTCAATTCAGATTCAAACTTTGTTGATGTTCATGTTAAAAACCTGAGAAAAAAACTTGCAGGGATTAGTCCGATAGACTGGTTTGAAACGGTAAGAAGTATAGGATATAGGATTAATTGCTAGGAGTCGGGAAGTCAGGAGTCAGAGATCCGAAGATTAAGAGATTGATAGTTAATAGTTGATAGGCTATAACCAAACTGCTATTCATAGTTGATTGATAATAGCTACAATAATTATAATTTATAAACGCTATGCTATTTAACCATGAACCATAAGGTAAGTTAGGTTTGAACCTTTGGTGGTTAGCGCTTAGCGTCAATTAACCGATTTAAACAGTTAACCCATCGATAAATAAACCCTCGTCCATCTTACATAAAACATCTTCCATATAAATGAAGTTACAGGTTAAGTTTTCTTTATATAATGCAGTAACCAAAATTGCCATCATCCTGGTATTAGGTGCTATCATTTTATTCTCATTAGACAGACTTGCTTATAACCAGCTCGACAACCGTTTAATCAAAAAGAAGAACAAAATCATCAAAAATTTAAATGATAATGAGATCGACAGCCTTTTAAATAAAGAACAATCATTTACCGACTACAATATTTTAAAGGAAGAATTTATTGTGTTAACGGATATACCCGACAATCAAAAAGATTCTACCGCGAAGGTATTTACCGAAAAAAGAGAAATAGAGGGCGATATTGAAGTATACCGCATTTTAAACTACAAGTTCTCTTACCATACAAACTGGTACAACTTAGAGATTGGGGAAACAATGACAGCACTTCAATCTATTAAAAATTCGATCCGTTTTTATATGCTGATTGTACTTGTTGCTGCTTTGTTGATTACCCTAGTTGCCGACTTTACCTTCTCTAACTTTCTGCTCAAACCATTTTACCGCATTATTGATAAAAAAATTAACCTGGTTGATGATCCCACTCATTATAATTACCAGAATATACCTACCAGTACCAGTGATTTTAAAATCCTCGATAATAGCATAAATTCTTTAATGCGCAAAATAAACACACTTTTCGCTTTAGAAAAGCAGTTTATTGCCAATGTTTCGCATGAACTGCTTACCCCTATTTCAATTTTAAGTACGCGGTTTGAAAATATGCTCAATACACCAGGTATTCCCATTGAACACGAAAATAAGCTATATGCATCATTAAAAACCTTGAACCGCTTAAAGGTAATTATCAATAGTTTATTACTCATTTCGAAAGTTGAAAACAACCAGTACCTAAAAACAGAAGAAATTAGCCTCAAACAGGAAATCGATGATATATATGAAGATCTGGAAGATCGGATAGCTGATAAAAACATCAGTTATAGTGCCAACCTATCAAAAGACTTCCACTTTACAGGGAATAAAGCACTGATACACACGCTATTAATCAACATCATCAATAATGCAATTAAATACAATGTTGACAGCGGAGCAATTACCATAACCGATAATACGGAAAATGAACATTATGTACTCACCATCAGCGATACTGGATCAGGGATGAGCGCAGCATTGGTAGAAAATGCTTTCGATCGTTTTAAAAGAGGAAATAGCGAAGAAAATGGCTTTGGTTTGGGGCTGGCCATTGTGCAAAGTATCGCCAGATTCCATAAAATAGATGTCGATATCAAATCTGAAGAAAATAAAGGAACGAATATTTCCTTATCTTTTTTAAAATGATACACTGCAGATAATGCTATCACCCTTTTGTAAATACCCGCTTATAATCAAACTGGTCAGGATATGAAAGACGGGAAGGGTAATATTTTGGCAAGGCCTTTGCTTACTAATAAAATCAATCCGATAAGCAAAAAACATATCTTAATGAAAAACATCATCCCAATACTTGGAGCCGCAACTTTATTCATGGCATCTTGCCAGGGCGGAACAGCAAAGAAAACACAAGCCAAAATAGATTCTACTATAGTAACCAATGCAGCAGCGGCAACAACCGATTCTACTCAATGTTATCAGTACATTAAAAACCGTGATACCGCTACCCTAACACTGAAGACAATTGACAAGAAGTTAACAGGCACTTTGGGCTATAATTTATACGAAAAAGATAAAAATGCAGGCACTATAGCCGGGGTTGTTAAAGGCGATACCATAATTGCAAACTATACTTTTCATTCTGAAGGCAAAACATCAATCAGGGAAGTGGCTTTTTTGAAAAAGGGCGATCAGCTGGCAGAGGGATTTGGCGATGTACAGGAAGTAAAAGGGGAAACCAAGTTCAAAGACCTAAGCAAACTAAAGTTTGATGGATCGATGACTTTTGACAAAATTGATTGTAAATAATACATCGTCATCTCAATCCATAAATCGTCATTTCGACCGCAGTGGAGAAATCTTTCACATAGTTTAAAGATTTCTCCATTTCGCTGCGCTTCAGTCGAAATGACGACCTTTCTTAGCTTTTATCCACTATTTACTCACAGCATCCTTAGCGGCCTTCGTCCATTCTTCGCTTAACTTAAGCATATAATCAGAATACTTTTGTATTTCATCTGGCTTTAGCTTACTTGCCCATCCCGTTGCCTGATTTGCCCATGCAGTGTATTTATCGCTTATGGCTTTAATTTCAGCTGCATTTTTACTTTTTACAGCTGCAACATATTCGTCTTTAAGTTTAGAATATTCAGCAAGCCCTTTGTTTACCTCTTCACTTGAGAAAGTTGGAACATCGGTTTTAACAATTTCAGTTGTTTTAGTAGTCACTTTCGTTACGGTGTCTCCATTAGCAGAAATTTCGCTAGAGTCTTTTGTCGTTTCCGTTTTTTTTGTACTATCGCAAGAAACTAGTGTAGAAGCCAACAGGCCTATCGAGGCAATAGATAAGATGGTGTTTTTCATGATTAATCTGGGTTTTATACTTAACAGACTAATATGATGCCAAATCATAAAAAATCCGGTCAAATATTTAAATATTGTGACCGGATATCTTAATTACTAAATATTGTTGTGCTATAAGTCTTCGAAGCGTTCCCAAAAACCATCAACAGGCAGCTTTGCAAATATGTTTACAGGTTCTTTTTTTACCGGGTGCATAAACTGTAGGCGACGGGCATGCAGGCAAATACTTCCTTTTCTGCTTCCTCGCGGATAACCATATTTATTATCGCCCATAATCGGACACCCCATTGAGGATAACTGAACCCTGATCTGGTGTGAGCGGCCTGTTAAAGGATCAACTTCCAGCAGGTAATAATCGCCTACCTTGGCTTTTACTTTATAAGAAAGCTCGGCCCGCTGACTGCCGGTAACTTCTGTATTATAATAAGAAACCACATTTTTCTGTGGGTTTTTAACCAGCCAATGCACCAAAGTAGCCGACTCTTTTTCTGGCTTATTCTTCACCACTGCCCAATAGGTTTTCTTTACTTCTCTATTTTTAAAAACGGCATTCATCCGCTCCAAAGCCTTACTCGTTTTGGCAAATAAGATTACTCCACTCACCGGCCGATCTAAACGGTGTACTACACCCAGAAAAGCACCATTTGGCTTATTGTACTTTTTAGCGATATACTTTTTTACCTGCTCATCCAAAGGCTCATCGCCGGTTTCATCAACCTGTACAATATCACCTGCCCTTTTATTAATGGCGATTAAATGATTATCTTCAAAAAGGATGTCGTTATCGGTAATTGGCATCGGTTAGTTTATTGGTTCATTCGTCATTAGTTCATTTGACAAAGCAAATCGTCTATTGCGAATTCTATTGGTTAATCTGTTAGTTGTTTAAAGCTGGATAGTTTATCTGCGCTTGAAAAAACTCCAAACTCAAAACACCCGGCTCCAAACTTAGTATTGTTCTTTCTCGTTCGGGAAATCGTTTCCTTTCACATCACGAATATAAGATTGCGCCGCACCTAAAATTTCATCATACAGGTTGATATACTGGCGTAAAAATCGTGGTTTAAATCCTTTGGTTAAACCAATCATATCATTTACTACCAAAACCTGTCCATCACAGTTTGGTCCGGCACCAATGCCGATAGTTGGAATATGCAAACTTTCTGTAACTTCTTTGCCTAGGGCAGCAGGAATTTTCTCCAATACAACTGCAAAACAACCTGCAGCCTGTAAGGCCAAAATATCTGTTTTTAACTTATTTGCTTCTTCTTCTTCCTTTGCACGAACGGTATAGGTTCCAAATTTGTAAATTGATTGCGGTGTTAAACCCAGGTGTCCCATTACAGGAATTCCTGCTGTAATGATACGTTGAACAGATTCAATAATTTCTTCACCGCCCTCTAATTTAACACCGTGGGCTCCTGATTCTTTCATAATCCTTATGGCGGAGTTCAAAGCTTCCTTCGAGTTTCCCTGATAGGAGCCGAAAGGTAAATCAACTACCACAAAAGCACGTTTAACGGCCCTGATTACAGATGCAGCATGATAAATCATCTGATCCAGGGTGATAGGCAAAGTTGTTTCGTGACCAGCCATTACATTCGAAGCAGAATCGCCAACCAATAAAACGTCTAATCCTGCATCGTCAAGGATGGTCGCCATCGAATAATCGTAGGCTGTTAACATCGATATTTTTTCACCACGTTGTTTCATTTCCTGTAAAATGTGCGTAGTGATGCGTTTGATTTCTTTATGTACCGACATGGGATTTGTTTTGTGTTGCCAAAAGTATTGTTTTTTCTTTAATTAAGCTGAAAGACTAAAGGTAAAAGACCAAAGCTATCTAAGGCAAAAATCATTTTTCATTTAAATCATGCTTCACCGCTTTCTGCTTTAGTCTTTCTGCTTTCAGCTTCAATCTTATTTCACTTTTCTCTTTACATTTCCGATCTTAAACCCTATCTTTGTACCCCGAAATGGAAGGGATATATTCATCTTTTTTTGCACCCTGCAAATACGGCTTTAATGCCGAAAGCCATTCTTTTTTCAACTCTTTTTTAAATCAAAATCCATATTGTAATCACCATGACTAACTACACCAAGTTACCTGCGATTTTATTACTGGCCGATGGCACAGTTTTTTACGGCAAAGCGGCCGGAAAAATTGGAACTACTACTGGCGAAATTTGTTTTAATACCGGGATGACAGGTTACCAGGAAATTTTCACCGATCCAAGTTATTTTGGACAGATAATGGTTACCACCAATGCACATATTGGTAATTATGGTATCCATAAAGATGAAATCGAATCGGGTTCGATCAAAATTGCCGGTTTAGTCTGCAAAAATTACAATATCGTTTATAGCCGTAAAGAAGCAACCGAATCTATTCAGGATTATTTCCAAAATGATAATTTAGTTGCCATTTCTGATATCGATACGCGTGCATTGGTTCGTCACATTAGAGATAAAGGCGCCATGAACGCGATCATTTCATCTGAAATTACCAACCTGGAAGAATTAAAACAAAAGCTTGCCGAAGTACCATCAATGGAAGGTTTAGAGCTTTCTTCTAAAGTAAGTACGAGCGAACCATATTTTTACGGTAACCCTGAAGCGAGCTTAAAAGTGGCTGCCCTTGATTTAGGTATCAAGAAAAACATTTTGCGCAGCTTCGAAAATCGCGATATCTACGTTCAGGTTTTTCCGGCCAAAACCACTTTTGCCGAAATGGAAAAATTTAGCCCAGATGGCTACTTTATTTCAAACGGCCCTGGCGATCCATCGGTAATGCCTTACGCGGTAGAAACGATCAAAGACATATTAGCAGAAGATAAACCATTGTTCGGTATCTGTTTAGGTCACCAGTTATTGGCCGAAGCTAACGGTATCGGTACCATGAAAATGTTTAATGGTCACCGCGGATTAAACCACCCTGTTAAAAACATTATCAAAAACCACTGCGAGGTTACTTCACAGAACCATGGTTTTGGTGTAATTCCAGATGAGGTTAGAAACTCTGATAAAGTAGAAATTACACACGTTAACTTGAATGATAAATCAATCGAGGGAATCCGTGTAAAAGGTAAAAAAGCTTTCTCAGTTCAATATCACCCGGAATCTTCTCCAGGTCCACATGATTCACGTTACTTATTCGATGATTTCGTTGAAGTAATGAAAGGTGAGCTGGTTTGGTAAGTTTGAGGTAGAAAGACCAAAGGTTAAAAGCCAAATACAATAATAAGATCTGCGGATTTGCGGCAAAAATAAGCTGCCGATCCGCAGATTTCTTTTATAACCTATTTTCGCCTGCTTAAAACATCATTTTACCGACATTTTCGGCTATGTGTTTAAAAATTCATTCCCTATTCATTTAAAGCTGCTTACATTCGCAACATGGAAACAAAAAAAGCCATTATCAGTGTTAAAGACCTGGTAAAAAAATACGATGATTTCGTGGCCGTTCAAGGGCTTAGTTTTGAGGTGTATGAGCATGAGATTTTCGGTCTGCTTGGACCTAATGGCGCTGGAAAAACCACTACCCTCGAAATTATAGAAACATTGAGAGCTAAAACATCGGGTGAAATTATTGTTGATGGTTTTTCTGTTGATAAACAGCCGCAGGATATTAAACAGATTATTGGTGTACAGCTACAGGCAGCTGGTTATTATCCGAATCTAAACCTGATCGAACTGATTGAACTTTTTGCCGGGTTATATGGCGCCAAAATTAAACCCATGGAGATGCTGGAGAAAGTAAATCTTCAGGATAAGGCCAAAGCCAAATATAAAGCACTTTCAGGCGGACAAAAGCAGCGTTTCTCTATCGCCACAACACTCATCAATCAACCAAAAATTATTTTTTTAGATGAGCCTACAACAGGCCTGGATCCACAGGCCCGCAGGAATCTTTGGGATCTGATTAAAGAAATCCGCGATGCAGGAACAACCGTGGTTATCACCACACACTATATGGACGAGGCTGAACAGCTTTGCGATCGCGTTGCTTTTGTAGAACGCGGACAAATCATCGCTCTGGATACACCTGATAATTTAATAGACCAATTAGTAAATAGTGGTTTTGAACGCAAAAAAGAGGTTAAAAAGGCCAATCTGGAAGATGTTTTCATCAATCTTACCGGGCAAGAGTGGCGTGAATAGTTTAAATTTCAAGATCTTTTGAAAAGCAAGTGCAGTATTCCAATCAATGTTACTCCCGCTTTTCGTTGCAATCTTTTTGCAAATATTCATCAAGTAGTTAAAAGATACCCGGCAAAAAGGATTTACACTTCAATCGGGTTTAAAAACATAAAACAGTGCAACTATTAATCAAAATAGTAAATGAAAAAATATAACAACCTTACAGCAACCCTAGCCCTTGCCAAAGCGAGTTTCCGGTCGATTATGCGGAGTCCATCGGCAGTAGTATTTACGCTTGCTTTTCCTTTGATATTTATCCTTGTCTTCGGATTTTTGGGTGGCGGTGGAACCCGTATCGATGTTGGGGTAACACCAGGCTCTGATGTAAACAACCCGGTAATGGGCATGTTGGAAAAAACAGGAATGATCCGTTTGGTCAAAGATAAATCAAAAGCCGAATTTGATAAATTACTTGAAAAGGGTAATGTTGATGCTATGATTGATGTACATAGAAAAATAAATTCTGCCGCCTATTCGGTTAATGTGGTGTATACATCAGCATCAAGGGATAAAGGCGGAATTTTAAAATCGGTTTTAAACAATATTTTTTACGATAAAACCTTAAAACCAACGGTAGCAGAAATAAAAGAAAGCACGATTACTGGCCGTGAGTATAAAACCATTGATTTTATTCTTCCAGGTCAGTTGGGCTTTTCGCTATTAAGCACAGGCGTTTTCGGAACAGCATTCGTATTCTTAAGTCTGCGCCAAACCCTGGTAATCAAGCGTTTTTTCGCAACTCCGGTAAGGCGTTCGAGCATTGTCATTGGCGAAGGAATTGCCCGTATTGGATTTGCCTTAATTGGTGCATTATTTATCATTTTAATTGGCCATTTCTTTTTTGGCTTTACCCTTGTACATGGCGCACTCACGGTCGTCAACATGCTTATACTGGCCACAATGGGCATTATCGTTTTTATGGGCTTTGGCTTTATTATCTCGGGCATTGCCAAAAGCGAAAGTATGGTACCTCCAATATCAAATATTATTACCCTCCCACAGTTTTTACTGTCGGGAACATTCTTTTCTATCGAGGCTTTTCCAAGTTGGTTACAGCCGATTAGCCGGGCTTTGCCACTTACCTATTTAAACGATGCCATGCGTAAAGTAGCTTTTGAAGGCTTAGGCCTATGGGATGTAAAATTCCAGATTATGATCTTATTGCTTTGGGGTATTGGCATTTATGCCGTAGCGGTAAAAGTATTTAAGTGGGAATAAGCACCCTAAAAACATTTTAAAATGATAACGTAACGTTATCATTTTTTTTTGGATAAAATATTAATATCGGATAGGTTTATTTTTAAGTATAACCGATAATTATTATCTTTGGGTATGTGTGATTTTGATTTAGGCGATTTAGAAGAGCTATTACCGCAAATAGAAAGGTTATACGAAAAAAAGGCCAGGTTAGAAACTTCAAGGCCATTGCCTAATAGCGCACTACACCGCATTAAAGAAGACCTTACGCTCGAGTGGACTTACAACTCAAACAGTATAGAAGGAAACACCTTAAGCCTGAAAGAAACCCAAATGGTTTTACAGGAAGGCATGACCGTAAAAGGAAAATCACTTAGGGAGCATTTCGAAGCCTATAACCACGAAAAAGCCATTGATTACTTATATACCTTAGTCAATAAAAACTACACCTTAAGAAGCATTGATATCCTATCCCTGCATGGCTTGGTATTGCGAAGCATTGAAGATGATTATGCGGGCCGTTTAAGAAATGGCGGAGTACGTATTGTAGGTGCAAATTTTACGCCGCCAAATGCAAATAAAGTTTCTGATCTACTTGATCAGCTGATCAAGTTTATTAACGATAATCCACTAGGGTTAAATGATATTGTATTGTCTACTATTTTCCACCATAAACTGGTTTGGATTCATCCTTTTTTTGATGGGAATGGGCGTACCGTAAGGCTTGCGATGAATTTACTACTTATGCGAAATGGCTTCCCTCCTGCTATCATCCTCAAAAACGACAGAAAGAAATACTACGAAGCACTTAATCAAGCTAACAAGGGCAATTACCATAAACTTTGTTTATTGATGCTGCAGGCCTTAGAGCGTTCGTTAAATATCTACATAAATGCATTGCCTGGAAACAATTATGGGGATTATGAACCTATATCACAAATTGTTTCAGAACCTGAGTTTCCTTATGGCCAGGAGTATGTGAGCCTATTGGCAAGGCAAGGCAAAATAGATGCCTATAAAGAAGGCAGAGATTGGCTTACCACAAAATCTGCAGTACAAAGTTATATCAAAACACGCAAGAGAAAACGTTAACCTTTTTTAACTTTTCAGTGAATGATATTGCTGTAATTTTACAGAAAAATTTTTAATGAAAAGTCTGATCATCTTTTGCAGTATTTTATTGATTGCCAATACTTCGAAAGCACAGTTTAAATTCCTGGCAAATAACAGTTCTGACCAATACAAGGCTAAAATTTTTGTTGATAAATGTGAAGGGAATGCTTGTAGTGGAAAAGCCACTGTAATTGTTTATGATAAGGTTACAGACAGAGAAGTAGATACCTTCCACTCTGAAGACCTGGATTTTGGCTTAACTGAGACTCAAAATGCCAAACTTGGATGGCTGGAACTTGGCAAATACCAGACACCTTTAATTTTTGGCGATTTTAATTTTGACGGCCTTGAAGATCTTGCGATCAGAAATGGCAATAAAGGTGCTTATTCGAGTCCATCTTATGATGTTTATTTGGCAGCAGCAGAAAACAAATTCCTACCAAACAGTGAACTCACTAAACTGGCAAGTGAAAATTTAGGGATGTTTGATGTTGATAAAAAAACAAAGCAAATTGCTATTCATCAAAAAGATGGTTGTTGTTTTGACAAAACCATCAACTACAAATTTGACGCTAAAAACATACCATACGAAGACTCATCGGTAATTGAAGATTCGAGCATTGCCGATATTGTTACTGTGATTACTCAAAAAATTGTTGACGGAAAAATAAAAAGAACCGTGCAAAAATTTAAGATGAAAGATTATTATAATCAATAAGTCGAATTTTCAACCACAGATGCACACGGATTTCTGCGTTCGTTCCCTTTTTATCTTTGTCTAGCGGTAACGTTC
>NZ_JADCNK010000033.1:0-33415 GCF_014947265.1 Pedobacter sp. MR2016-19 | reverse complement strand
TTATGCCACCTTTTCAGTTTATTAACCTCTTCCTCCGAAGCGGGATGCAAAAGTAGGAAAAATATACATCCAAAGATAATCGAATAAGCCTTTATTTGATTATCAACCCCTAACCAAATGAATATCAATAAGTAAAAATTGAAAAACACAAACTAAAACAGTCATATGTTTAATAAAAAACTGGTTTTTCTGCCAAACGAACCACTCGGAACCTTCAGATATCGTTTCATAATAATATAAGATCCCTAAAGTTGTATAATTACTACTTCATCTATTGTATTTAGTCCATAAATTTCCAAAGTACAGATGAAGTATCCTTTAAGCACAGCATATCACCCATTAGTTTTTAGATAATTTCTTAGATTTTAGTATATTTGACTAGTTCTATTCATATTAAAGGATATAATTATTAGTTAATATTGAATTACTAAAGATCAAGCGGAAAGTTGGGGGCTTTAAGCATATATTTTCCATAATCTAAATAAGAAGAACTTCACATCCCTTACCCCTCTTGGAGTTGCTCTAAGAGATTTGATCTTTGCATTGAAAGATTCTGCCGATGCATTCGTAGTCCTGTTAATGAAAAAGTTTAGAATAGATAATTAATGCGCCTTTATTGATCTTGTCACAGTTCTAAAAGAGTCAATACCACATTCTTCTACCTCATTGTACCATAATGCTAAACGCTTAATGCCTGCTCATTACTTTTACATACCCTAATATCTCCCCGAGCTTCAAGGATATTATATGCTGTCTTCAGTTTTGGATAATGCTAAAATAGCAGTTCTGCTCTTATTTCTGAGCTTAGGTCCATTTTAAGTGATGCTTAAATAAAAGGTGCTGGTGCACGCCAGTATTTAGGGTATAATAAATTGATTGACGCCTTTGTCAGGGATTGAAGTCAGAACAAGTACTGATTTTTTGAAGGCAAGTCGAAATGGTTAGGAAGATCTACAACCGTAGTATATACAGGAAAAATAGATGAATTCTATGAATATAAATTTGGTCATCTGGAATACAAAAGTTTAAGATTGAACAGGAAATACTTGATATCCCAAACTTCCAATGCGTAGCATTGATCAATTCTACAGAATGAAACCAGGGTTATGCACCTATCATTGATACATAAACACCTTGAATTCAGAAAAAAAAACTGTAATTACCAGAGAATATACCGAAGAATAAACCCCAGGTAAAGAAGTATATTATCCAATTACCGACAAAAAACCTCAAAGTTAAATCGTACTTAACACTTGCAAGACTGGAATAAAATATTATTTTTGATAACCGCTAGCTGAATATAAGTATTGTGATATGCATCAAATAATTGCTTCGGCTATAAAGAAAATTAAGTACCTAATTGAAAAATGAAATGTCTAAAATTACAAAAATATATTCGTTTTATACAGATGAAGTAGTAGAGCTGAAATCTATTTTTCAAAATAGTATTAAAGATGATTGGGAAGTTCATATAGAGTATTTGGGGAAAACAGGAGAAGGAAATGGAAATTTTGCAACGAAAGGATGGTACCAAATTATCCAAACCAAGATCAGTTTTTTGATCGAAAAAATCAAGGAAAATCGAGGAGATATTATCATTTGGGCAGATATAGATATTCAATTTTATGGAATGTGTTCTGAATTAATTTATTCTGCCATTGCCGGTAATGACATTGTCTTTCAAGCTGAAAGATGGCCTCTAAAAGAGGTGAATAGTGGCTTCACAGCAATCAGATGTAATGACCTCACCCTCTTGTTATATGAGCTTATTTTGCAAAGTGATTTTGGGGAAATGCCATTTGCAGATCAATCTGCCATGAATCAGATTCTAAGGGAAAATAAAATTGCCATTAAATGGAATGTTTTACCAAGACAATTTTGGGCCACATCTCATTACATGTTTGACTCACTTATGCCGCCAAATGATATTGTACTTCATCATGCAAATTGTACAGCACCAATATTAAGGGATGGTATGATGATTGGATCTATCCAGCTGAAGCTCGAGCAATTTAAGATAATTAATCATTATTTATCCTCACGGCAAGATTGATACTTTTTACGAAAATAAACCATTCATTGTTAAATGCAGTTATGACTATATTTTTTTTATGAAACAAATTACGGATGATACGCTATACCATAAAACTTACAAAAAAGAGGTTGAGAATTCATACTCAATAATCAACAAAGTTTTCTATAATTCTCAAACATTCAGAACAGCTCATATGCTTCTGAATTGTGATTAAGCGGGATACAAGGTGAAAATAACCAATAGAGAGTAGCCAAATTCAGAAAAAAGCAATTCGTACCATAGATCGGGTGGAAAAAAAATATTGAAGAGGGTTTTAAAGATATTTTTAGATCGTCATGCCGGTCGGCACGTGTATGAAACAAAAACAGACGCGATTTAGATTCGAAACCAGCAGCTTTATCTTGATCTGCTAAAAATAATTAAGGCTGTTTGCTGTATAAAATTTAGAGCTCATTTTGCATGTAAGATACAGCCACAGGCTGTATCAGCAGCCAACTAAATTATACATGAGATAGAATTGCAGGCATTGTATAGTTAATGCTTAATCGACAATATTCCAATAGTACAAAAAATCAAGGATAAAGCACTGATTATATATTCAATCATAAATCATAAGCAAATTTTAATATTTCCTTATAAGTTCTGTCAAAAACCAATCAAATTTGCCCTTATAAGCATCGCTAACTGAGACCTCAAGACCGTTTTTTAACATAAGTTTATATCCCTCCACTTTTTTAATATGTTTTGCAGAGATAATATTGGATCTGTTTATACGTAAAAAATCCGGATGTATTTTAAGATCCTCATCTATAGAAGATAATTTGTAATAAGGAACATAGATTTTGCTTAGAGTGTGGATCTTGATATAGTTTGATGCCCCTTCAATTACAATAATATTCTCCGTATAAATTTTTACGACCTCATTCTTTGATCCCAACTTTACCATGATGAACGGTTTTTCTTTAACAAACTTCTCAATAACCTCTCTCATCACAAAATTGAATTTTTTAAAATCAAAGGGCTTTGCAAGAAACTGTCTTGCATTTATACCATACCCCTCAAGAGCATACTTAACATGTGCACTTACGAGGATAAGATTATTATATTTTTGAACCAGATGCCCCGCAAGCTCAATGCCGCTCATATTTGGCATTTCCACATCTATAAATAGAAAATCAACGGGCTTATTTATTTTTTTTATCCTTTTTATTGCCTCAAGGGGATCGTTAAAACAATCAATAAGTTTTAATGCAGGAATCTTCAAAATATATTCTGCAATCTGTGCAGTAGCAAAGTGATCATCGTCTACAACGATGCATGTGAAAGTATTCAAAAGGTTAATTTATGAGCGTTCTATTAAATGGTTATTTAACAATAATAAAAAAATAATTACCAGGAACTAATTTACCGATAGAAAAAACACAATTATGCCATTTATTGATATAAATCATTTGGGCTTAACATAGCAGTTTTTCCAGAACATTAACGACAAAAGCTTTTAATTATTATACCGATTGCTTTATCGGTAATTAACCCGGTAAGTGTAAGTTCAGAGGAAGTATTTCGACACGGGGTAAAGACAAAATCGATATTTTTATGACCGCTCAAAAAGCAACGAGATATTTAGTTGTAAATTTTATCTTTTTTCGGGTTTGCATAAAATTTTAGGGGGGTTGGAATAAAAAAGAAAAAAATAGGCTCAATTATTTGCAATTTGTAATTGTAATTTTTTTTTATAAAAATACTAATCAAATATGATTTCTTTTAAAAAGCAGCAAGACAATGTCGAAGCAGTAACGCAGCTATTAGTTAAAAATCTAAAGGTCAAGGTAACTGCAACGACCATTAGACAATGTTTAACGAATCATCCAGATTACCCGAGCCTCATGGCTATTGATGATTGTTTAACCGAATGGCAAATAGCTAATCTGGCTTACCAAACTGATAGTGAAAATTATGATTCAAAAACCATGCATTATCCATTTTTAGCACACTTTAAAACAAATGGTGGTAATCTTATTTTGGTACATAGCATTATTGGTGGTAAAGTATTATATAGTGATGAGAAGAACAGGGAAGCTTCAATGACTGAAGTAGATTTTTTAAAAAAATGGAGTGGTACATGGCTATATGCTGAAGCCAATAAAGCAAGCGGAGAGGCCAATTATAAAAGTAGCGATTTAAAAGAAAAGTTCGACAAAGCAAGAACTCCCCTACTTATTTTGCTCGCTATTCTTGCTGTACTCATTCGCGTTAACTATCAAATTCTTATTCCGAGTTATGCCTTAATGTTATTTTTCAAGCTTATAGGTCTGTCTACAGGAATATTATTGCTGATACAGAGTATTGATGCGGGTAACCCTTTAGTACAAAATCTTTGCGGTTTAAATAGCAAAAACAATTGTAATGCCATTTTGAAAAGTGAAGCCGCCAAGGTTACTTCTTGGTTAACCTGGAGCGAAGTTGGTTTTTTTTATTTTGCCGGGTCACTGCTTACACTACTGGTAAACCCAAATAGCCTGACAATATTGGCATTTATAAATCTTTTTACCTTACCTTATACTGTTTACTCTATTAACTACCAGTATCGACAAAAAAATTGGTGTGTATTGTGTTGTACAATACAAGTTTTACTTTGGCTAGAGTTTGTAACGAGTATCGGCTTTGACCTGATAACCTTCAGGCAAGCAGATCTAACAACTTACACGCTCTTTCTGTTACTATTTTGCTTTGTGCTGCCGATTGCATCTTGGGCATTTCTCAAACCTTTTTTTAATAAAGCTACACAAGTAAGTAGCTTGAAGCAACAATTAAAGAAATTCAAGTATAATAGTGAGCTCTTTATACAAGCTTTAAAGAACCAACCACATTATGACGTTCCAGAAGATTTAATGCCTATCATACTAGGGAATCCACTTGCCGAAAATATTATTACTATGGTAAGCAATCCGTTTTGTGGCCCTTGTGCAAAAGCTCATCAACAATTAGATGAATGGTTACATCAACGTGATGATTTGCAGTTGAAAATAATATTTACTACTGCAAATCATGATGATGATGAAAAAACAAAAATGGCTCGCCATATTCATGCCTTGGCCAAATCAAACGACATGGCTTTGGTAGAAAATGCTTTGAGTGATTGGTATGCTCAAACTCAAAAAAAATATGATACTTGGGCTGAGCAATACCCGGTAAGTTTTAATGGAGATATAAATAACGTAACGGAAAGACAAAAGGCATGGTGCGAGCTGGCCGAAATTGCATTTACACCAACCATATTGGTAAACGGCTATAAACTACCGGAACCGTACAAACTGGAGGATATAAAATATTTAATCAATTAAAGAACGTAGTGAAAAATCATAATTAAACTAAAGTAACATTTGCACTGCCAGGATGAATCTATTTAAATGATACCTCAATCTGGTCAAATAACCTTAACCCCACTAAATTGAAATATAAAAGTTATTATGACAGGATTGATTGTTTATACCAAAGAAAAAAATAATTATTGATTAATCTAAGATTATAATAATGCAAAAAACTATAAAAACTTATATCATCAATTTAGAAAAGAGAATAGAACGAAGATCTCACATTATTTCTCAATTTGAGGCTGAAAAAGCATACAAGATAAACTTGATAAAAGCCATTGAAAATGAAAATGGTGCTCTAGGTCTATGGCAAACAATAGTAAATATCATACAAAATTTGGCTCCAAAACAAGAAGAATACATTTTAATATGTGAAGATGACCATGAATTTACAAAAAATTACGGCATGGCTAAACTATTGAATGCCATAAAAGAAGCCCAACAAAAAGAAGCAGATGTTTTACTGGGCGGAGTGAGTTGGTTTCTTGATGCATTACCTCTTTCGGAGAACCTGTTTTGGGTGGATCAATTTACAGGCACACAATTTATGATTGTTTTCAGTAAATTTTTTCAAACAATTATTAACGCCGATTTTAATATCGGAGATACTGCTGACAGAAAAATATGTTCATTAACTGTGAATAAATTTATTATTTACCCTTTTCTCTCTACCCAAAAAGAATTTGGATACTCTGATGCTACTCAATTTAATAACAAGGAAGGCTATGTAACTGAAATATTTGAAAAGAGCGATATTATTTTATCCCATTTAGTTAAAGCGAAACATTTCTATAAAACAATTTAAATGAGCGGAGCATTAGAAAACATAACCATTCCTACTTATATCATTAATTTGCCTGAACGCAATGAACGTAGAAAGCATATTATAGCACAATTTAAAGGCAAAACAGAATTTTCCATTCAAGTTGTGGAAGCGTGTGAACATAAAATAGAGGCTATTGGTCTATGGCGAAGTATGATTAAAGTAATTCAATTAGCTATTAAAAACGAAGATGATGTAATTATTATTTGTGAAGATGACCATGAATTTACTAAAGCTTATCAAAAGGAATATCTGCTTACTAATATAATTGAAGCACATGAACAGGGGGTAGAAATTCTTTCAGGAGGCATAGGTAATTTTGGCTATGCCTTACCATTAACGCTTAATCGCATGTGGATAACTCCCTTTCAATCTACACAGTTTATAGTATTATACAAAAGCATTTTCCCAAAAATGTTGAAGTATAAATTTAAGAAAAATGATGCAGCCGATATCGTCTTATCCGGACTTACCAGCCATAAGATGATACTGTGTCCTTTTATTTCCAAAAAAAAGGATTTTGGTTCTTCGGATATTATGGCTGTATATGACGAAAAGCCAGGATTGGTACAAGAAATGTTTGTTCGTACTGAAGAAAGGTTGGAAAGAATTCGAAATGCCTATATAAGGTATTTGTCTTGAAATTATATATATTTGAATTATGCGCATTGCTTACCTCATTCTCGCACATCGAAGTATTGCTCAACTTGCCTTGTTGATTGATGCACTTACTAATGAAACCCAAAACTATTGCTTTATACATTTGGATGCTCGTTTACATGCATCATCTGCTTCAAGACAACTAAATAAAATAACAAAAAGTAAAAATTGGCAGGCTCTTAAAAAGAGAAGTGTTGTTAATTGGGGTGGTTTTAATATGGTTGAGGCTACTTTAAATTTAATATTAGAAGCACTAAATTTTAAGAACGAAAAATTTGATTATATTTCTTTACATAGCGGGATGGATTTGCCAATAAAAACCAATAAGCAAATTGGGCAATATCTTAAGGGGCACAAAGGAAAACAGTTTATAGATTTTTTTGAGCTCCCGAACTATAAAGACTGGAGCGGCAATGGTGGCTTAGATCGGGTAGACTATTATTGGTTTATCGATGAATTAGGATATGAGGAAACGAATAAATTGAGATTGGCCCAAAAAGAGAATAAAATAAAAAAAGATTGGCCAAAAAACATAAATATAATATATGGAGGTTCACAATGGTGGACGCTTACAGCCGATTGCACCGAGTACATCATTCACTTTATCAACAAAACACCGGGGTTTTGTCATTTCTTTAAATATAGTAATATTCCCGATGAACTTTTTTTTCAAACTATATTATTAAACTCATCCTATAAAGAACGGGTAGAAAATAACAATTTAAGAATGATTGATTGGAAGACAGGGCCGCAGTTCCCAAAAACACTTGACATAAATGATTTAGAAAGACTGGAACAATCAGATAAACTGTTTGCACGTAAGTTCGATGAAGATACCGATGCCGAAATTATAAAATACTTTGTTGAAAAATTAAATAAATAAAATGTAATTTTTAAGCGATAAAAAGTATCACCAGATAAATGCCTTTTAAATAAAAAATCAGTAAATTTTTCAGTAAATATAATCTCTTTGAGAACCTTCCCCTTTTATAAACAACCCGACCAAATGGATTGTGGCCCCAGCTGTTTACGCATGGTAGCCAAGCATTACGGCAAGAATTTCAGTTTACAGCGTTTAAGACAAATTTCTGGTATTAATAAAGAGGGGGTATCATTATTAGGCATCAGTGAAGCTGCGGAGAAAATCGGCTTCAGAACCACGGGCAGTAAAATAACATTAAGCCAATTGACAGAAACAGAGTTGCCCCTCATCTTGCACTGGAACCAAAACCATTTTGTAGTATTATACCGAATTAAAAACAAGACCTATTACATTGCTGATCCTGCCAAAGGATTAATAAAATATAACCTTTCAGAGTTTGTAAAACATTGGTTGAGTACACAAAATAATGACGTTCGCCAGGGGATTGTACTAACCCTTTCGCCTACACCCGATTTATATGCACAAGAAGGAGACAAAAATAATGGCTTAAATTGGGCTTATTTGCTGCGCTATCTTTATCGGTATAAACAATTGGTAGCCCAGTTATTTGTGGGCTTGGGTGTTGGAAGCTTACTACAGTTAATTGTTCCCTTTCTTACCCAGTCTATCGTTGATATCGGTATTAATACCCGTAATTTAAATTTTATCTACATTATTCTTCTAGCACAAACCATGCTGTTTTTGGGAAGAATGAGTGTAGATTTTATTCGTTCCTGGATTTTGCTTCACATCAGTACAAGAATAAACATTTCCATTCTTACCGACTTTTTGATTAAATTGATGAAACTGCCGATGAGTTTCTTCGATACTAAAATGACCGGAGATATTATGCAAAGGATGAGCGATCAAGGCAGGATCCAGAGTTTTTTAACCGGCTCTACCTTAAGCATTATCTTTTCCATGTTTAACCTTGTTATTTTTGCAGGTGTTCTGGCTTATTATAATATTAACATTTTTTTCATTTTCTTGGTAAGCAGTGTGCTTTATTCACTTTGGGTAATTGCTTTCCTCAAAAAAAGAAGAGAGCTTGATTTTAAACGGTTTGATCTTTCCTCCAAGAATCAAAGTGCCATTGTACAGTTAATTGGCGGCATGCAAGAAATTAAACTGAATAATTGTGAGCAACAAAAACGCTGGGAATGGGAACATTTACAGGCCGGTTTATTTAAGTTCAGTATTAAAAGTTTATCATTAGGACAAATACAACAAACCGGAGCTTTTTTTATCAATGAAGGTAAAAATATTCTCATTACGTTTTTAGTAGCGAAATCAGTGGTAGATGGCAATTTAACCTTAGGCGGGATGATGGCCATCCAGTACATTGTTGGCCAGGTAAATAGCCCGATTGAACAGTTACTTGGCTTTATACAATCATTGCAAGATGCTAAAATCAGCTTGGAGCGCCTAAATGAAATACATCAAATGGAAGATGAAGAGCCTTTAGATAAAACTTTTTTAAATAACCTCCCTTTAAGCAAAAGTATAGCCGTTAATAATTTGAGTTTTACTTATCCTGGTGCAGGAAATGAACCTGTTTTGAAAGATATTAATATAGCGATTCCTGAGGGGAAAACTACTGCTATTGTGGGAATGAGCGGTAGCGGAAAAACCACTATTTTAAAGCTTTTACTTCGATTTTATATCCCTCAAAAAGGAGAAATAAAAATTGGCGCAACCCATATAGATCAGATTAGTTATCGCTATTGGCGAGGGCAATGCGGAATAGTAATGCAGGATGGCTTTATATTTTCTGATAGCATTGCCAAAAATATTGCTGTTGGAGATGACTATCCGGATAGCATTAAACTGGAACACGCCATTAAGATGGCTAATATTAACGATTTAATTGAGAACTTGCCTTTAGGCTTACATACTAAGATCGGTGCTGAAGGTAACGGCATAAGCCAAGGACAAAAACAACGGATTTTAATTGCCCGGGCGGTTTATAAAAACCCCGAATATATCTTTTTTGATGAGGCTACCAATGCATTAGATGCCAATAATGAAAAGGTAATTATGGAAAATTTAGAAGGTTTTTTTAAGGGCAGAACAGTAGTAGTAGTTGCACATCGCTTAAGCACGGTTAAAAATGCCGACAAAATTGTAGTACTGGATAAAGGAATTATTGTAGAACAAGGTACGCATGCCGAACTTACAAAAAGCAAAGGAGAATATTATAACTTGGTTAAAAACCAACTGGAGCTTGGTGACTAAAATCTAGATAAAGTGACCGAAAGCTAATCGGACAGAAAAAGTTATATGTAACGTACAATATGCCAATAGAAGAACAGATATATCAAAATAGCGAGGAAATAACCGAAATAATTACTAACGTACCTGTCTGGATTTTACGTTGGGGCATTACTTTGATTTTTGCAATACTCGGTGGAATTATTTTGCTTTCGGCACTGATAGAATACCCTGATGTGATAAAAACAAACCTAAAGGTAAACTCTCTGAATTCTCCGAAGCCAGTTTTGGCCAAGCAGAACGGAAAGCTAACTACTTTATTGGTAGAAGACGGGCAATCGGTTAAAGAAAATCAATCTTTAGCTTACTTTGAAAGCACGGCGAAGCCCGAAGATGTTATAAGGCTCAACAGCCAATTAAAATTTTTTCGGGTGAATGTAATTAAAAATTCAAATCAAGCAAGCACCGGCTTACCCGCGGATCTGAATTTGGGAGAGTTACAAGGAAGCTACCAAAATTTCTTTCAGGCATATTTACAATATCAATCTACCCAAAGAAATGGTTATTATTTAAATAGAATGGCTTTTCTTGAAAAAGACTTAAAAGATGTTAATGCACTAAGGATACAGATATTGCAACAGCAAAAAATCCAACAACAGGAGTTTTCAAATCAGGAAGAAGAATATAAAGCATATCAAAAATTATATAAGAATAAGGTAATCTCCAGGAGTGAGTTTAAGCAACAAGAGAATAAATATTTGGCTTCTAAATATCCTTTACAACAAACGGAAACAGCTTTGCTTACAAATGTAAGTAGTTATAGCACTAAAGAAAAAGAGCTGCTTGATTTAAAACATACAATCGCTGAAGAACAGGCTAAATTTATTCAGGAATTAAATCAATGTATTACAGAAAGCGATAGCTGGATACTGCAGCACGTATTAAAAGCACCTATTGCGGGTACAGTGAATTTTGCCGGTATTGTACAGCAAAATCAGAATATGCAAGCCAATCAGGAAGTATTTATTATTAATCCAGGGAATACCGATTTTTTTGGTGAAGTACAAATACCACAGTACAATATGGGGAAGATTAGAAAAGGCGAAAAAGCGCTTGTCAAATTACGCAGTTATCCTTTTGAGCAGTTTGGAATGATTAAAGGAAAATTGTCATATATATCTGAAGTAGCATACAGAGACAGCGTTTTTATTGCAAAAATAAGCTTTGATCAAATTGAAAACAAAGACCCTAATCGTAAAATTATCCTTAAGAATGGGATGCAAGCCGAAGCGGAGATCATTACAGAGGAATCCTCATTACTACAACGGTTTTTGAGAAGTATAACTAAAGTAATCAATTCACATAACTAAATCAGACCAATTTCAAAATTCAAAGTGAACTAAGAGTCAATATTAACAAAAAAATGAGAATCTTATTCTACCAGAACTCCAACCTTACTGATCAATGAGGTGGTGTAAAATATACTAAGATTGAAATTTCTTTCTTTTCATGCTGCATTCACTTCCGAATTCCTATTACAAACAAATTCAGCAAAAGCTGACGATTTCGCTTTAGATGCAATGATCACATCAACTATCAAATATGAGCCTCCTTGCGATATTATAGTTAAAAAATTGAAGAAGTTTCCCTTACCTATTTTATACGGATAATCAATACCATCAGAGCTAAATAAACCCAAATAATATGCTTTGTAAATTCAAGATACTAACTTTCGGAATTGTATTTAAACGACATTCTCTCCTAAAAAATATTTCAATAGAAAGAATTTGATTGGGCTGCTTTAGTAACAGCTCTATTTTTTATCTCTAATTATAAATTAAAGTAATTCTCTCGGCTTACAGCTTTAAGTTATTTGAAATAAAGAACTGCAAAGACAATTTTCAAGATTTTATCTTTGAATAAATCGCCTATTTTTCCCCCAAAAAAAACAGGCTTATTTTAACTGTTTCTTTAATTCTTCTATTTTTTCATCTCTTCTAGCCACCTTAGCCTCCAATTCTCCAATTTGCTTTTTTTGTTGTAAAATTATTTTTCGCATTAAGTCATATTCTGCTTCAGCAGTCTGCACGTCATGATGAATCTTAACAATTTCAGATTTGCCTTCATTACCTTCAATAAATACATTAATCGGTTTGCCCAAAATATTTGCAATTTCAGTTAAACGCTCCATCGAAATTTTAATATCACCCGACTCTATTTTTTGATACGCACTTTGTCCTATCCCCAATTGGTTGGCCATATAACTTTGGGTATAACATTTCTCATCCCTGTATTTGCGTATATTTCCATGATAAACATTCTTCAACTCACTACGGGTTAAAGATATTGCTTTATTAAACTGGTTACTAAAATTTTTAAACATAATGTACAAAATAAAATATTTCCTCAATTATTGCAAGAATAAATTTATTCCAAAACAGACTAAATTTATTCCTGTTTTATGAAGCTTAACCTATTGTAATGCATTACATTAGTTTTATTATTTCAACCAATTTTAATATTTAACAAAATGAAAAAATTAACTTTAAAACCGAATGCCTTTGAGAAAGATGAAGTCTTAACCAGAACACAGTTGAAAAAAGTTATGGGTGGTGATGGAAGTGGTAGTGGTAGATATAGATGTCAGTGCTTGACAAATTATCAGACTTTTTTTTGCAATGATTTTGGAGATTGTTTAAGCGTAGCAACTGTTACATGTGGTGGTGCACAACCTAATGATTACATCTGTGGGGGACATTAAATTATGAAATAAAATGGAGGATATTCAATATGCGTTGGATACCCTCTATTTTACAATAAAACTAGAATGTTTTGTAATGGCTTATATTCTTCTCATAATAGTATGTTAAAAATTGTTAACCTTTAAAAACTTTTAATTGCTTTGCATAGCTTAGCGGCGAATTGTTTTTATTGATGTTATCGTATTATTAATTATCTTTGCAGAATGTTTAAAGTTAAACACTTAATTATTTTAGTATTTATTGCCGCTTTGGGTATTGCGGGTTGTAAAAGTCGTTTCGAGAAATTGAGAGCGAGCAATGACGTTGCAAAAAAATACCAGGAAGCCATTAGATTGTACAACAAACGTGATTTCAGTAAAGCACTAGTACTTTTTGAGGATCTTTCTCAAAAATACCGTGGACGTGAACAGGCTGAAGGTCTGAACTTTTATTATGCCTATACTTTATATAGATTAAGTGATTATACTACTGCAAGATACCAGTTTAAAAGTTTTGCAGAAACCTACCCTGCCAGTAAGGATGCAGAAGAAGCGCGCTATATGGCGGCTTATTGTTTCTATTTAGAATCTCCAAATTTCTCTTTAGATCAGGAAAATACCTATAAAGCTATTGATGCACTACAATTATTTATCAACTTATACCCTACAAGCGATCGTGCTGTAGCTGCAGGTAAATATATAGCCACACTAAGGGGCAAGCTAGAGGATAAAGCATTTGAAAATGCTAAAATGTATTTAACTACAGGCCCTAGTAATGTAGATAATTACAGAGCGGCTGTTATTGCCTTAAAAAATGCACAAAGAGATTACCCAGATATTAAATATGCTGAGGAAATGGATTTCTTGATGATCAGGGCGCAATATTTATACGCAAAAAATAGCTATGTCATCCGCCAGGAAGACCGGTATAATGAGGCGCTTGCTTTATATACTGAGTTTACTGAAAACCACCCGGATAGTAAATTTGCAAAGGATGCAAAGGCACTTAAGAGTGATGTGGAAGCAGGAATTGTGGCTACCAAACAAGAATTGGCCTTATATGCTGCCGATCAGGAAAAATACAAGCAGATGCTGATCAGAACCGGTAAATTGAAAGATACCGTTTCTGCAAAACCAACTAATGCAGATAATACGAATATTAAAAACAAGTAATAGATGAATACTAACAAACCTGCTGTACCAAATACCACAGTAACCAGAAACGTTCACGATTTAGATAAAACTACTGATAACTTATACGAGTCATTAGTGGTAATTGCTAAAAGAGCAAATCAGATCTCGAACAACGTTAAAGAAGAGTTACACGGTAAATTGGCAGAATTTGCTTCTAGCAACGATAATTTGGAAGAAATTTTCGAAAACCGCGAGCAGATTGAAATCAGCAAGCACTACGAGCGTATGCCGAAGCCTGTTTTGGTTGCTATTGATGAATTTTTGAACGAAAAAATTTATCACAGAAATCCTGCTAAAGAACAAAAGTAATTAGCAGAGGGCAAAGAGCATGGCGCAATTCTTAAGCATATCAATGCTCTATGCCCCATGCCCTATACGCTATGCTCAAAAATAAAAATATAATCCTTGGCGTTTGCGGTAGCATCGCAGCATATAAGTCGGCATTTTTGGTTCGGCTGCTTGTAAAAGCTGGCGCAAACGTAAAGGTTATTCTTACCCCTGATGGTGCTAATTTCATTACACCGCTTACCCTTGCTACGCTTTCTAAAAACCCGGTTTATACGCAATATTTCGAAGAAGAAACAGGCGTATGGAGTAATCATGTTGAGCTAGGCTTATGGGCCGATCTCATTATAATTGCTCCGATAAGTGCTAATACCTTAGCCAAACTAGCAACGGGAATCTGCGATAATTTACTAACAGCTGTTTATCTTTCCGCTAAATGTCCGGTTTATGTAGCCCCGGCTATGGATCTGGATATGTGGAAACACGAAACTACCCAAAATAATATTGAACGTATTATTGGTTTTGGAAATACCGTAATTGCTCCTGCCAATGGCGAACTGGCCAGCGGACTTTGGGGTGAAGGCCGAATGGCTGAACCCGAAGAAATTGTTTCTTTCCTGGACAATGCCATTAAAGAATCTATGCCACTATATGGCAAAAAGATAATGGTTACCGCCGGTCCTACTTATGAGGCTATAGATCCTGTGCGTTTTATAGGCAACCATTCCTCAGGGAAAATGGGTTTCGCCATTGCTGATGAGTTGGCTAAACTAGGTGCTGAAGTTACCTTAATTGCCGGACCAACCGCACAAAAAGCTGGACAACGTTTAAGAAGAGTTGATGTGGTGAGTGCCCGGGAAATGTTCGATGCCTGTACTTCAGTTTTCCCTGAAAGCGATATCACGGTAATGTGCGCAGCCGTAGCCGATTATCGTCCCAAACAGATTGCCACCCAAAAAATTAAAAAACAGGATAGCGGATTAGTTTTGGAACTGGAAAAAACAACGGATATACTTGCTTCATTAGGTGCGGTAAAAAAAACACACCAGATTTTGGTTGGTTTTGCTTTAGAAACCAATGACGAAGAGAATTATGCAAAAGGCAAACTCGAGAAGAAAAATCTTGACCTGGTTATTCTAAATTCTTTGAATGATACGGGCGCAGGTTTTAAATCAGATACCAATAAAATTACTATTTTTAACAAAGCTTTAGAACGGACTGTTTTTGATATGAAATCGAAAACAGATGTTGCCAAAGATATTTGTACTGCCATTTTAAAAATTGCAAAATGATAAAAAAGATTGTTTGGATATTGGTATTGGTTGGTTTCGGGAAGCTGCAGGCGCAGGAATTAAACGCAAGGGTAACTTTGCTGGCTCCCCAGGTTTCGAACATTAGCAAACCAACTTTAGATGCTTTGCAAAAAACAATCCGCGATTTTTTAAACAATAATAAATTCAGTAACGAAAGTTACAAACCGCAGGAACGTATCGACTGTAGTTTTATCATCACGATTAATTCGTGGGATGGCGGCTCTGGCTACACTGCCGAAGCGCAGATTCAAAGCAGTCGCCCGGTTTTTAACAGCTCTTACAATAGCACTTTATTAAATATGAGTGATAAGAATTTCGATTTTAATTTCAACGATGGCGCTACAATCGACTTCTCTGATCAAAATTACATTTCCAATATCAGTGCCCTCCTCACCTACTATGCTTATACCATCATCGGTATGGATAAAGATAGTTTTAGCAAAATGGGCGGAACTCCTTTTTACAAAAAAGCACAGAATATTATTAACCTTGCGCAGGCTTCTGGTAATACAGGCTGGAGAGCAGCCGATGGCTTACGTAACCGCTTTTGGTTCAACGAAAATGTTTTAAACCCAATTTTTGCCGAGCTCCGCAATTTCATTTACAGTTATCATTTAAGTGGCCTTGATCAGCTAAGCGATAATGATAAAGGCTTAACGCAGATTGTTGCCGCACTACCTGCACTGCAACAAATGGATAAGCAGAAACTGGGCTCTATTTTCCCTAATGTTTACTTTGCCACTAAAGCCGAAGAAGTAACCAATGTACTTTCTAAACTCAATGGACAAGAGCGCATGAAAGCCTATAATATGCTGGCAGAAATTGATCCGGCAAATATTGGTAAGTACGAGGGACTGAAGAAAAATTAGCTCATTGGTCAATAGTTTGATTGCTCATGGTTTATAGCTTAGCAATTGATTATTAAATCGGTTAATTATATATCAAGCCCATCAGTTAACCAGTTTCAACAGTTAACCGCTATATGGCCTTGTGCAGCTAAAATATAGTTTATAAAAATGATGAAAAGATTTTTATTAATTACGATTTGTCTTTTACCACTAAGCTTGCTGGCACAATCTTCATTTACCATTAAGGGCTTTGGCAAAGCTTATAAAAATGGCGATAAGATATTTTTAACTTATCGGCAAGGTGATCAACTTATTGAAGATTCTACCTTGGTAAACAAAGGTTCCTTCGAGTTTAGAGGGAATTTTAAAACTAAAGTAAGAGGCTACATTTGCCGAAATGACAATCCCCGATTTGCATCAGAACTATTTGATTCAATTGATATTTACATCGAAGCAGGACAGATTACGCTGAATTCTCCAGATACTTTAAACAATTCCATTATTTCTGGAACTCCATTAAATAATGATTATGCTAAACTTCACGCCGCATTAAAATCCCTTAAAGAAAAAAAAATAAAAGATCCCGATAAACTTAGTGCAGAAGAACTAAAGGATACGGCTTTGGTAAATCTAATCAGAGCTAAAGCTCAGACTGCATATTACGAAACATTTCCTATCCAGTTTAGCTTTGTAGATAAACATCCGAATTCCTATGTAAGTTTATTGGCTTTAAGTCAAATGGCACGCACCAGTAAATATCTGCCACGCGTAGCGCAAAGTTTTTCAAAATTATCTACCGAACTTAAGGCAATGCCAGAAGGCAAAAAAATAGCAAAAGCTATTTTGGAGGGCAAAAAAGTTTCTGTAGGCATGATGGCAAAAGACTTTATCCAAAATGATATAAATGGTAATCCGGTCAGACTTTCAACTTATCAGAACAAATATGTCCTTGTCGATTTTTGGGCTTCCTGGTGCCAACCTTGTCGAGAAGAAAATCCAAATGTTTTAGCTGTTTATCATCAGTACAAAGAAAAAAACTTTACGGTTCTCAGCGTATCGATCGACGTATTGGCGAATAAAGCAAACTGGTTAAACGCCATTAAAGAAGATCAGTTACCCTGGGTGCAGGTGTCTGATCTTAAAAAAGAAAACGAAGCGGCTAAACTTTATGGCATTACTTCCATACCATCGAATGTACTTATTGATCCTAGCGGAAGAATAATTGCAAAAGATATTAAGGGAAAAGAACTACGCGATAAAATGGCTGAATTATTAGGTGCTAAGTAATTGCATTGAGACGGGTTAACTGGTTAATTATCTGAATTGGTTAATTGTATATCATGCCCATCAGTTAACCAGTTAAACAGTAAGTAGTTTCTATGTTTGTGGTGATTAATTTAGAAAAGCAATCTCAGGTTTTCAATTAAAGTCAGTCCTGCTTTCGTTCATACGCCTGCAGGCTTTAAACACAGGCCGGTATCCACATCAATCAGGTTTAATTACCTAAGTCAGTTTTTCATAGGCAGGTTTTCCCTTTCTAAAGCCTGATTGTATGCAACGTTTTCCCCTATCCAGTATCCTATACCACACTTAAGCAATTAAACAGTTTCAATAATTAACCGATAAAATTAAAAACTTGTTAAAATATTTTGATATTACGAATATCTTCGTACATTTGAATACGAAATAATTCGTACAACTTGTAACATATGACTAATCATAACATCAAACCAACAGAAGGTGAAATGGAAATCCTTCAGGTGCTTTGGCAAAAGGGGAATGCAACGGTAAGAGAAGTTCATGAGGCATTAAATAAAAAAGACTCGGGGTATACCACCACTTTAAAACTGATGCAGATTTTGCACGAGAAAGGAATGGTAGAAAGAGATACCAATCAAAAAACGCACATCTATAAAGCGCTTGTTAGTCAGGATAAAACTGAAAAACAATTGGTAAACAAAATGATCGATAACGTATTTAACGGATCGGCAGCGAGGTTGGTAATGCAGGCTTTGGGTAACCACAGTGCAAGTGCAGAAGAAATTGACGAAATAAAAAAATATTTAGATAGCCTGAAGTAAGGCTATTGTTGAAGGTTGAAAGGTGTAGGGTTCAGATCCCTAATAAACAGTAAAATTTTCGGATTGTCCCCGTATAAAAAATTAAAACCACCGTTATGGAAACTTTATTACAACAGTTTATCAAAGCATTTGGCTGGAGTATTTTAAACTCACTTTGGCAAAGCGCCATCATTTATGGCATCCTATTTATCGTCATGCTCAGCATTCCGAAGCTGGCAGCAAAACATAAGCACAACCTTGCTTTTGCTGCCATCATTTTAATGTTTGTTGGCTTTGGCTATAACTTCATTCATCAATTAACATTGAATGTCAATGCTCAGCCTCCCGCAATTAACGCCCAACAGATACAAGTTTATCAATATTTCAACAACCTGCCACCAAGTTTTAGCAGCAAGGCAGAGCAATATTTCCCAATTGTAGCCATATTTTATGCTATTGGCATCGTGCTTCAGTTATTTGTTATTATTAAAGGTTATGGTCAGCTTTCAAAATTGAAAAAAGAAAGTTTAAGTGCTATTCCGGATAGTTGGAAAACTATTTTCGAGCAAGTAACAGCCCAACTAAAAATTAATAAATTTATCCGGTTCCACATCTCTTCTATTGTTAACGTACCCTTGGTAATCGGTTATTTAAAACCTGTAGTATTATTTCCACTAGCCCTGGTAAACCAATTAGACAACGACCAGGTAGAAGCGATATTAATCCATGAGTTATCGCATATCAGAAGAAACGATTTCCTATTGAACCTCATTAAAACAGCAATAGAAACATTATTATTCTATAATCCATTTGTATGGATGGCGGGTAGGTTTATACATATTGAGCGTGAGCATGCCTGCGATGATCTGGTATTAAAAATTACCGGAAAACCATTGAATTATGCCCATGCCCTGCTTAAACTCGAATTATTAAAAGATAAAAATAGTCCGGCTTATGCTCTGGCAGCAACAGGCAAGACCCAGAATTTATATCAACGCATAAAAAGAATAACCAACATGAAAACAAATTATTTAAACGCCAAACAGCAAATGGCAGCCTTAACTTTAGGGGTAGCCTGCTTGTTTTCTATTGCCTGGATCAATCCAACGGAAAAGAAAAAAGAAAACAAAATACAACCTAAACAGGAGATTTTGAGCGTACGGTCTGCGAACGGAACCATAAGCCACCTGATCTGTACCGATACTACCAAAAAACGTAAAATCAAAATTGTTACCATTGATGCAAATGGTAAAAAAACCGAATATAACTCGATAAAAGAAATGCCTGATAGCTTAAGAAAAGATTTTTACAGGGATGAACTTTTTGGCAGCAATGGAATATACAGGATCAATCTTGATAGTTCATTTAAATTCAGATTAAACGATTCTATTTTACACACAAAATTTTATAAAGAGTATAACTCGCCAGAAGCACAGGCTAAATGGAAAAAATTTGGTGAAGATGTAGCCAAACAATACAGTTCACCAGAAGCACAGGCTAAATGGAAAAAATTTGGCGAAGATGTAGCCAAACAATACAATTCACCAGAAGCACAGGCTAAATGGAAAAAAATGGGTGAAGATATGGCCAAAAAATTTAATACTCCGGAGGCTCAGGCAAAATGGAAAAAAATGGGCGAAGATATGGCTGCAAAAATGAATACCCCAGAGTTTAGGGCACAAATCGATAACATCAGGATAGAGGCTCTAAAATCTGGGGATATGGTGCGTTTATCAGGATTATCGAGATTGCAGGCTGATTCTACATTTAAAGGAAATAGAAACTCACTTACCAGCCCAGATGGTACAGTATTCTTTTACAACGATAACAATAACACCAACGGTAAAGTAAGACAGACTGAAGAATATAAAAAGCTGAAAGAAAAATTCGACAGTGAAGTAAAGGAGCTGAAAGAGAAAATGGAGAAAAAAGAAAAAGTTGAAAACGGCAACAAAAGCTCACAGGTAATTCCTTCAGTTATGTTATACAAGAATCAGGATTTTACAGGTGCGGTTAAAGCACTGAACACAATAACTGCTGTATTAACATATAAAAAATCAGATTTTACTAATGCCCACCAATTGGCAATAAAAAGTTATCTTCAGACATCCGACTTAAAAATTGCTGACGATAAGGTAATTAATATTTCTATAAAATAACACCAGATAAACCAAACAGATCATGAACAGCGAAGATTATTCTTCGCTGTTTTTGTTTTGTACGGTCCTGTTGAATAAATTTTAATATTTTTGCTTAGCATGCTACAAAAACTTTCTATCCGTAATTACGCATTAATTGATAGTCTTGATATCGAATTCGATAAAGGCTTAAATATCATCACTGGTGAAACCGGTGCTGGTAAATCCATCATACTTGGTGCATTGTCGCTAATTTTGGGTCAGCGGGCAGAAAGCAAATACTTTTTTAACCAGGATAAAAAATGTGTTATTGAGGGCAGTTTTGTATTGGCAGACGAAAACCTAAAAGAACTTTTTGAAGAAAATGACCTTGATTTTTCGAACGAAAGTCTTTTGCGCAGGGAAATATCGATTGATGGTAAAACAAGATCGTTCATTAACGATACGCCAGTTAATCTATCTATCCTGAAACAGATCGGCGAAAAACTGATCGATATCCACTCGCAGCATGCTACGCAGGAGATTAATGATGCTGATTTTCAATTATTGATTGTTGATTCACTGGCCAATCATCAATCCTTATTGTTTGATTACCGCATCGGGTTTAAAAAACTTAGACAGAATACCTCCCTGTTAAAAAAATTAATCGCTGAAGCCGACGAAGCCCGTAATAAACAGGATTACGAACAATTTTTGTTTAACGAACTCGAACAGGCAAAATTACAGGAAGGAGAACAGGAAGAACTGGAACAAGAACTGGAGCGCTTAACACATGCCGAAACTATTAAACGGGCGTTACTTACCGCTTCAGGATTAATTAACGAAAGTGAACCTTCTGCCCTTCAGATTTTAAAAGAGGCTTCGTTACAGTTACAGGGCATAGAAAAATTCGATCCGGCAATTAATGTATTATACGAACGTTTGCGCTCATCGATCATTGAAATAAAAGACATCACCGATGAGGTTTCTGCAATAGAAGAAAATACTTTACACAGTGCCGATCGCTTAGAAATTGTAAACCAAAGGTTAGATCTGTTTTATTCACTTCAACAAAAACACAGGTTAGCCAATAATACAGAACTCTTAGCACTTCAAAAACAACTGGAAGAAAACCTGAACAAACTCTTATCTTCTGATGAGCATATTGAAAAACTTCAGAAAGAAATCGACCAACTCAAAAAGGCACTGCACAAACAGGCCGACCAGTTAAGCGCCAACCGTAAAAAAGCAATTAAGGTGGTAGAAGAGCAAACCGGCACCACATTAAAAAAAGTGGGCATGCTTAATGCTAAATTGGTTCTGGGTCAAAAAATCTTATCGGAACTGAATAAAGACGGACTGGACGAAATCAACCTGCTTTTTACAGCAAATGCTGGTCAGGCCCCTGCGCCGGTAAATAAAGTAGCATCTGGTGGTGAGTTATCCCGATTAATGCTGGCCATAAAAGCTTTATTGGCTAAACATACATCCTTACCAACCATTATTTTTGATGAAATAGATACCGGAATTTCGGGAGAAACCGCTTTAAAAGTTGGAGAAGTAATTTCGGATTTAGGGCAGCACATGCAGGTAATTTCGATTACACACCTGCCACAAATTGCAGCCAAAGGAATATCACATTACTTCGTTCATAAAAATGAGGATAAGGGAAAAACCACTACCGGAATCCGCAAGCTTAAACAGGAAGAACGTATTGGTGTAATTGCCGAAATGTTAAGCGGGAAAAATCCAGGTGCATCAGCCATCGAAAATGCGCGGGAGTTGCTCACCTAATAAAAGTTGACAATTCTTACGTGTAGTCAGGTGTTCCCACCTGACTAAGCTGTATTTATAAAAAATAAATGGTATATTGATTTGATTCAGTGTCAGATAGTAATATCTGACAGCACGATATAAAGACCGTTTTCAATATCAGTAAATTAGTGGTCTGTGAGGACACAGACCACGGCGAAGGTAATTACCGTTAAGTAATATTTCTTTTTCATCTTTAATAAACTAACAAATTAGTTTATATTTATACAATGAAATCCTTATTACTTATATTCCTGTTATTTATTGGTAAATTTTGTTTAGCACAGCAAAGTTATGTCCTTTCGGGCATGGTTAAAGATAAACAAGGTGAGTCTTTACCCGGAGCTGGTGTATATGTAAGCGGTTATAAAATTGCTACGGTAACAGATAATAACGGCAAATATGCCCTTCCCCTAAAACCAGGAAACTATGATATTTTAGTACAATTAATTGGCTATAAAGCGTTAAATAAAAACGTAGTGATTGGTGATAAAGCTGTAAAACTTGATCTTACCCTCGAAGAAAGTGTAACTCAATTGGCAGAAGTAACCATTAAACCCGATCCGAACAGAGCACATTATATTGGTATGTTTAAGGCCTATTTTATTGGAACCACGCCTAATGCAGAACAATGTAAGCTTATCAATCCTAAAGTACTGATTATCGATTACGATAAAGAGGAACATAAACTAACCGTAAAAACCACCGAATTTCTGATTGTCGAAAACAAGGCGCTTGGATACCGCATTAAATACCTTTTGAATAATTTTGAATACGATAGCAAAACAAGAATCATCTATTATGAAGGTTTTCCGTATTATGAAGATTTAAAAGGATCAGCAAGGCGGAAGAAAATTTGGGATCAAAAACGGATTACTGCTTATCTGGGTTCGCCCCAGCATTTTTTTAGATCCATTTATCACCATCGCGCCACCGAAGAGGGTTTTATCATTAATAAACTGATGACACAATCAAATCCGGATAGACCCTCTGACAGCATGATTAACGCCAACATTAAACGCCTAACCAAAGTACAGGATGGCTTAACACGTACATTAACCTTTACCCCCGGAGATTCATTAAGCTATTGGATAAAAAAGAAAAACCTTGCCAGCGGAATTTCTTTTTTAAGCTGCGCTCCGGTAGCGCAGGATACTCTGGTGCATGTAGAGAATCAAAGTATTAAAAGCTTCAATTTTACGGACCAACTTTATGTTATTTACACAAAAGAAAGGGAAGATCCTACTTATGCCAACCGGATCGGCCTGTCTATTGCCAGACCGTTAGATATGCCCGATTACCAGATTTCTACCATCGCCTTACATGTTGTTCCGGTATATTTTTACGAAAACGGCTCTATTTACAACCCACGCTCGATGCTTTATTCAGGTTATTGGGGCTGGGAAAAAATTGCTGATAGTGTACCGATGGATTATTTGCCGCCAGCCAGTTTAGAGGACAAAAAAAATTGAGAAAATTAAATCCAGCCAAATGAAAGCATGCCTATAATATAGAGAACAAGTATTTTTCCTTTTTTTTGAAAAGCAAATGCAGTGCTCTTCGGTTTCAGCAGTCCCGCCCTTCGTTGCAAATCCTCGCCCTCATGCTTCGGGCTGTGGGTTTTCCACTGCGGTCGGGTTTAGCTGGCAAAGCTGGTAATCCTATTGAGGGTTTTAGAACTATGCGGCACCTACCGCTGTTAAATAAACCCGACAGAGCAGGTAGCCCACAGTGAAGTGCAACGTAATGAGGACTACAAGCGATGGCGGGGCTGCTGTAGCCATAGAAAACTGAGCTTTCGTTTTCAAATAAAAAGTACCTTTTGTTATAAATCAGGCCTATGTTAACAAACCATCTTTTTAAAGATCCTTCTCTGCGCTCAGGATGACAACACCTATTAACGATCACCATCAAATGTTAAATTTGTTAAAATTCTTTTTCGTTTTTAATAAATATTACGCCTTTTGGTTACATTCGTCTCCATGATTAAAAGCCTTTTAGTAGCCCTTACGCTGATTATATTGGGTACTAATGCCATTGCTCAAAACACCTTCTCAATTAGTGGCCTGGTTAGGGATCAAAAAGATGGATTGCCCGGTGCGAGTATCTATTTAAGTGGGTATAAAATTGCTACCGTTGCTGATAATGACGGAAGATTTAAACTCTCCAACCTAAAGCCGGGCAGTTATGATCTGCTTGTTCAACTGGTTGGTTACCTCCCCTATTCTAAAAGTGTAATCATATCGGATAAATCGGTACAGGTAGAACTTGTTTTGAAAGAAAATATTGCCCAGCTTGATGAAGTGGTGATCCGGGCCGATCCTAACCGACAGAAGTACATTAATCAGTTTAAAGAATTTTTTATCGGCAAAACGCCAAATGCAACTCAATGCAAAATCTTAAATCCGCAGGTTTTAAATGTAGATTATGATGTAACCAAAAGTACCCTCACTGTATCTACAACCGAATTTTTAGTGGTAGAAAATAAAGCTTTAGGTTACCGCCTTAAATACATGCTCGATCATTTCGAATATAATTCCCGAACCCACATTATTTATTATTCTGGTCACCCGTTTTTTGAAGAGTTAAAAGCTTCAGCAGCTAAAAAGAAAAAATATATCGCCGCCCGTGAAGTAGCCTACTATGGTTCATCACAACATTTTTTCCGTTCGCTTTATGCCAATAAAACACAAGAAGAAGGTTTTATCATCAATAAAATGATCAAAATCCCCAACCCTAACCGTTATCCGCAATACATTATCAATACCAATTTAGAAAAGATTAAGGCCGTACCCGAAAAAACCGGCATTAGGCAAACCAAAGGAAAAATAGACACGGCACTATTGGATTTTTGGAACAAGCAACAGGAAATGCCGAAAACCATTGATAAATTTTCCAGAGCGGATGTGCTTACAGATACCTTAGTGCATTACTTTAACCAGAACTTAAAATACTTAAGTTATACCGATGCCTTGCTGATCCAATACACCAAAGAAAAAGAATCCATGGCTTACTCTAAAACCGGCTTCTGGATTTTCAGGCCATTAGATGTTCCCGAAAATGAAATCTCTGTTGCCAATTTAACCAGTGAGGGTGTCCGTTTTTACGAAAATGGTGGTATTTATGATTCGCGATCTTTACTTTTCGAAGGTTATTGGGCTTACGAAAAAGTTGCAGATATGGTACCCATGGATTATGTACCGCTTCCGAGGAAGGAATGATGGAAGATGGAAAATGTAAGATGTATGATAGGACCTAAAACTAAAATTGTTGAAAAGTAACCATTTTTGATCATTAAAATTACTAAAAATATTAGTAATTTTAATCTATGATTAGCGATGAAGAAAAACAGTATTTTAAAGGTCGGGGGGCTCAGGTTAATCCACATAACAAATTTTTAAAGGATGTTTATGTAAAGGAACACGATGAGGGAATAGATGATTGGGAAGAAAGCGACCGCAAAACATCCTTTATTTTCGAGAATTCAAAAACCATCGTAAACAAGGTTGATAGTCCGGATGTGGGCATGGCTTATTCGCTTAATCCTTACCAGGGCTGCGAACATGGCTGTACTTATTGTTATGCCCGCAACTCTCACCAATACTGGGGTTATAGTGCCGGAATAGAGTTTGAACGGAAAATAATCGTCAAAAAAGATGCTCCGGTACTGTTTAAAAAGTTTCTGGAGAAAAAAGGCTGGGATGCAACGACCATTTCTCTTTCTGGCAATACCGATTGCTACCAGCCTGCCGAAAGAAAGTTTAAACTCACCAGGCAGTTGCTCGAAATTGCATTGGCCTATAAGCAACCGATAGGTATGATTACCAAAAATTCCCTCATCCTGCGCGATCGGGATATTCTGCAGGAAATGGCAAAGCTGAATCTCTGCATGGTTTATGTTTCCATTAATAGTTTAAATGAGGATTTGCGACAAGTAATGGAACCACGTACTACAACTGCCAAACAACGGTTAAAGGTGGTGGAGGAATTGAGTAAAGATGGAATTCCTATGGGCGTGATGGTTGCTCCTCTTGTTCCTGGTTTAAGCGACCATGAAATTCCGAAAATTTTAAAAGCGGTAGCCAATGCCGGTGCCATTAAAGCCGGTTATACTGTGGTGCGTTTAAACGGAGCCATAGGACAGATATTTGAAGATTGGCTGCGCAAAAACTTTCCTGACCGCTTTGATAAGGTGTGGCATTCAATTCAAAGTTGCCACGGCGGAAATGTAAACGATAGTCGTTTTGGAGATAGGATGCGTGGCGATGGCAATATTTCTCAAATGATCAGGGATAATTTCAGGCTACACTGCCGATTAAATGGTTTAAATGTAAAGGATATTATTTTAGACCATACTTTGTTCAAAATTCCAAGTAACCAGGTGAGTCTGTTTTAAAATTTGGGGAGAAAATCCCTGGCGCTCAGTGGCCGTGGTTTTATAATCACGGCCATCTCAAATTAGTTGGTCATAATTTGTAATTCTACCGCGTTGACACATCTTTTTTAAGAATAGTTTAAGCATCATGCTAGGTTGCTTAAAAGAAGTATAGGCTGTACCGAAGAACGTCGTCAATCCCAAGAGCCAGGGAAATCAAAAAAACAGGTGCAGTTCAGATAAATTGGCAGTAACAAACCTGAAACGCAGTGATTTTGTGTTCATAAGCGATGATTTAATATTTAAAAAATATTGAACACAAAATGAAGTGCCGCTGTTTTTTGATGTGCATGGGATTGTGCAAAAGGCTCATTGCTGGATTGACAAAGCGCTTTGGGTACTTTGGCGCTCCAAAGTACCATGCCCCGCGGCATAGAGCGAAAAAAACTGCAGTTAACAGTCGTTACCGATTTGCAATCGGGATTTTTGAGGTGTGGGTTTGTAATCCGCCTTAGTAAATTTGCAATCCAGCTTGATAAAACTTAGTTTTAACGCCATGAACATTGCATTAGTAACCTACCTTGATAAAGGTGCTTATGATAGCGCTACAGTTGAAAGCGAGGATGATAAGCTCTTAAATTTTCTTAAAGAAAAAGGACTGAACATTGAAAAAGTAATCTGGAACGATCGGAATATAAACTGGGAAGATTATTCGCTTGCCATTTTAAAATCACCATGGGATTATTTTGACCTGATTGAAGAATTTTACGACTGGCTTGATCACCTGGAAGCAAAAAAAGTAAAATTGCTTAACCCTATTGATGTTGTGCGATGGAATGCAAACAAACAGTATCTGCGGGAAATTGAAGCAGCTGGATTAAAAACTACACCTGGTTTCTTCATTCAAAATCAAGAAAGCGTAAATCTTGAATATTTTTTCGAGAAATTCAAAACGAATAAGTTAATTGTAAAACCTTGTGTGAGTGGTGGTGCAAAAAACACATTTAAGGTAACTGCAGATAATGTAAATGAGGTTAATCAAAAATTAAATCTCCTTATTCAGGATGAAGATTTTATTATTCAACCGTTCCTGCCAGAAATTCTGGAAAGCGGTGAATGGTCTTTCATTTTCTTTAATGGCGTGTATAGTCATTCCTTAATCAAGAAGGCTAAACCTGGAGATTTCAGGGTACAACCCGCCCATGGTGGCTCTGTGCATCCGCAAAAACCTAGTGCAGAACAGATTGCTACCGCAGAACAATACGTAAAGTTATTTACTAAAGATTGCCTGTATGCACGGGTTGACGGTACTTTTGTAAATGACGAATTTTTACTGATGGAGTTAGAATTGATAGAACCTTTCCTGTTTTTAAATACCGATCCTCAAAATTACGAGCGGTATTATCAGGCATTAGTAGATTTGATGTAAAAGAACTTACTATTAAATAGCCTGTTTATCGTGGTTTCTCAGGAAAGAAAAATCGTCATTGCGAGAAGGCTTTTTCAGCCGACGAAGCAATCTTACAACGATCGCTACTAGCAGAGATTGCTTCGTCGTTCCTCCTCGCAATGACGACGTGTTTCGCTAGGTGCAAATTAACAGTTCTAATTGAATCACTTAGTAAATTTTCTCGATTGTTACTTAGCTGTAAAACCTACACCCAATATCTATCATTTTTGGCCGCACCCATTTCGAAATAAGTGTATTAAACAAAAAAACTCCCGATTTTCACCGGGAGTTTCTTATTTATTTACTCGAAGAATCTTCTTCTTGTTTCGGCTCTTCTTTTTTCTTTTCGCCTTTTTTGTGATTGATAGAAATCAGTTCGGTAGTTTTATCGTAATCAATTTCTAAAACATCACCTTCGGCCAGTTCGCCTTTAAGGATCTCTTCAGCAATTGGATCTTCTAAATATTTCTGAATGGCCCTTTTTAACGGACGAGCACCAAAATTACTATCAAAACCTTTATCAGCAATGTATTCTTTAGCGTTATCGGTTAATGCAATTTCATAACCAAGGGTATGAACGCGACCGAATAAAGCTTTTAACTCGATATCGATAATTCTGAAGATTTCGTCTTTACCTAAGCTATTGAATACTACAACATCATCAACACGGTTTAAGAACTCAGGAGCAAAAGCACGTTTTAATGCACTTTCGATTACACCACGACTGTGAGAATCGGCCTGATTAGTTTTTGCTGAAGTAGAGAAACCAACACCCTGACCAAAATCTTTAAGTTGACGGGCACCAATGTTTGAAGTCATGATGATGATTGTATTTCTAAAATCAACTTTACGTCCTAAACTATCGGTTAACTGTCCTTCATCCAAAACCTGCAATAAGATATTGAATACATCTGGGTGAGCTTTTTCAATCTCATCCAATAAGATTACGGCATAAGGCTTTCTTCTTACTTTTTCAGTTAACTGTCCACCTTCTTCATAACCTACATATCCCGGAGGCGCTCCCACTAAACGTGATACTGCAAATTTCTCCATGTACTCACTCATGTCGATCTGGATCAGAGAATCATCACTATCGAACATGAAACGGGCTAATTCTTTTGCCAATTCGGTTTTACCTACGCCTGTCGGGCCTAAGAAAATAAATGAACCAATTGGTTTTTTAGGATCTTTTAATCCGGCTCTCGTACGTTGGATCGCTTTTGTTAATTTTTTGATCGCATCATCCTGACCAATAATTTTCTCAGCCACTTTATCGTACATGTTCAACAGTTTTGCACTGTCTGTTTGTCCAACACGTTGCACCGGAATACCCGTCATCATCGAAACCACTTCGGCTACATTATCTTCTGATACTTCGTAACGTTTACTTTTGGTTTCTGCTTCCCACTCGGCTTTAGCTTTATCTAATTCTTCAATTAAATTTTTCTCTGTATCGCGCAGTTTTGCAGCTTCTTCATATTTCTGGCTACGTACAACCTTGTTCTTCTCTAATTTGATATCTTCAATTTTAGCTTCGATATCAATAATATTCTGCGGAACGTGGATATTGGTTAAGTGAACACGCGAACCTGCTTCATCTAAAGCATCAATCGCTTTATCAGGTAAGAAACGATCAGAAATATAACGTGATGTTAAAGTAACACAAGCTAAAATAGCTTCATCAGTATACGTTACACCGTGGTGTTCTTCATACTTATCTTTAATTCGGGTTAAAATCTCTACAGTTTCGTCCGGTGTAGCAGGCTCAACCATTACTTTTTGGAAACGACGGTCTAAAGCACCATCTTTTTCAATGTATTGACGGTATTCATCTAATGTTGTAGCACCAATACATTGAATTTCGCCCCTTGCCAAAGCAGGTTTGAACATATTGGATGCATCTAATGAACCTGATGCACCACCAGCACCAACGATGGTGTGGATCTCATCAATAAATAAAATAACATCAGTAGATTTTTCAAGCTCGTTCATCACGGCTTTCATACGCTCTTCGAACTGGCCACGGTATTTTGTACCGGCTACCAATGAGGCAAGATCTAAGGTAACTACACGTTTGCCAAAAAGCACACGCGAAACCTTGCGTTGCACAATGCGTAAGGCGAGACCTTCTGCAATTGCCGATTTACCAACACCTGGTTCTCCAATTAAAATTGGATTGTTCTTTTTCCTGCGGGATAAAATCTGCGATACGCGTTCAATTTCTTTCTCGCGGCCTACAATCGGGTCTAAACGACCTTCTTCTGCAGCTTTTGTTAAATCACGACCGAAATTATCCAGAACAGGGGTCTTAGATTTTATATCTGAAACCTTTTTAGGTGTACTAAAGCTTTCCTCTTCGCGATAATCATCATCGCCTCCTGTAGAAGCACTATTTGAGATATCATCTCTGAAACCATTTTTATTCACTTCTACCTCCTGTTTAAAAACATCGTAAGTAACACCATACTGCAATAAGATTTGTGAGGCGATGTTATCATCATCTCTCAAAACCGATAACAGTAAATGTTCGGTACCAATTAAATCGCTCTTAAATATTTTAGCTTCTAAGTAAGTAATTTTTAAAACTTTTTCGGCCTGTTTTGTTAACGGAATATTGCCTAAGTTTACTGTAACACTCGAAGTGCCGCGAACGGCATCTTCAATTGAGCGGCGCAATTTACTCGTATCAACCCCTAACGATCGTAAAATTTTTATAGCCATGCCATCGCCTTCGCGGATGAGGCCTAATAATAAATGCTCGGTTCCGATGTAATCGTGCCCTAAGCGGAGCGCTTCCTCCCTACTAAAAGAGATTACATCTTTAACCTGTGGTGAAAATTTTGCTTCCATAATACCTTTCTTAACAGCTACGTCCCTAAACTATAAAATAACTTTATAAAAACGAACGTACTGTTTTCTTTATTTTATCAACAATTGCGCCATATGGGTGGATAAAGAGGCTTTTGAATGCCTGAGAACCCAAAATTCAATGTAAGATTATTGTTTCGATAAATATTAATTTATTTATATCTATCTACGTAATAAGTGTTCTAAAGGTTTTAAAGGAACATTTGCCAAAAACATCCGGTTACTGATATCTTATTGTCGGTTTATTGTAAGGATTTTTTAACCATCAAAAACTGACAATTTGTATCTTTTTACTTAGGCAATTTACAAGTTTTGACAGAAAAACAAAAGAACATGACATCATTTAATAATTTTATCAGATTCACAAGCTCAAGCCACTCCTACACAAAATAACCTTACTACGAATTTAACCGTAAATAAGTTGTTTTTGTTTTTAACATTATTAAACTAACTGCTTTAATTAGAATTAAAATGGCCGCAGTTAAATGCTGCGGCCATTAAATTTAATGTCAATTAAATACTGTCTACCCCAATGTAATAATCAGTATTTTTTGTTTAAACAGAAGCATAACAGCGTTATCCGTTCAGATATTTTTAGGGTTACCAATGGATCCCGAGGTTAATCTCAAAGTTCCCCGCTGTGTAACCGCTTAAATTACCAGTTTGTGTTGTGTATGCGGTATTGATCATGTATTTTTTCTTATAATGCAACCCAACACCAAAACTTGCAGCTTTACTGGTATGATACATAGCTGTAAAGAACAACTGTTGATTGGCAACTCCTAGTTGTCCGCCAATATCAAAAATATCAGCGATTCCCGTAAAAGAACGATAAGCAACTTTAGGTTGAAACAGACTTTCGCCAATATCAATTTTGTACCCTGCTGCTGCATATACAGCAGGGGTATTAATTAGTTTTAAGTTGTCTCTGTTGAAATAATTTTTAAGGTTCACTAATGCAAAATCTGCAGTAAAGTGCTTTGAAGTTAGTCCAACGCCAAAATCACCATCGAAATACGTCTTATGGTCGTTATTATAATTGCCAACCTGCGGATCATTTGGATTTCCTATAAGGTCTTGCATATCCACCCGCTGATTCAGAAAACCTGCAGACAAACCAAAATGTAATTTTGCAGATTCATTAAGCGGAAGATGATAGGCATAACTTGCCAGAATTCTCGTTTGCCTTTGTAAACCGGCTTTATCCAGATTCATGTTTAACCCTACCCCTACTCTTTCCCATCCGTAAGTGGCACTCAGGTTTTGTACCATAGGGGCACCGGGAATATTATTCCATTGTGAACGAAAGGTAAGGTCTGCAGTTGCACCTCCTGCCAACCCAGCCATGGCCGGATTAGCAAGATAAGTGTTGTTAAAATATTGGTTTAATAATGGACTAGTCTGAGCTTTTACCTTCGAAACACCGATAAGAGCAGCAAGTATTAATATTGTTGTTTTCATCCTTTTCATTTTCTTAGCGGTTTCTGATAATCGTAATAAATCCCTTTTGAACCAATTTATCTGGGCCATAAGTAATGATGTAATAATAAGTTCCTTCCGCAAGGTCATTTCCTCCGATAGTTCCATTCCAGCTATTATCATATGATTTTTTACTGTACATTTCCCTGCCGTTGCGATCAAATATCCGAACTTCGTTACCTGGATACATATCAATGTTCTGTACAAGCCAGGTATCATTTATACCATCTCCATTTGGCGTTAAGATATTATTCGCAACCAATTTATAATCTTCAGCTACCTGAATGGTGATCGATTTAGAACTATTGCAACCGCTCGCATTGGTTACCCGAACCGTATACGTTGTAGTTTGTGCCGGACGAACGCTGAGGGATGCGGTATTCTGTCCACTGATAATGCCGCTTGCCGTAGACCAGCTGTAGGCTGTGCCTCCACTTGCAGTTAATACCGTTGTTTCACCCTTACTGATTTCAGTACCTTTACTACTTACAATACTTACCGATGGAACTGCATTGATTGTTAATGTACCGTTTACATATACAAAACTATAATTGTTTGATGCACCGCCAGATGCTACCAGTACATAATTGCCTGCTACATTTCTATTGGCAGTAGTGCTTACAGTTGGTTTGGTAATCAATGAATTTTCAGTATCACCTGCTTTAAAACCGGCATAAGTTACTCCAAACGTTGGGAAACCGTCTGACTGGCACATTACCGCATTTATTGCCGTAACAGTAAGTACAGATTTAGTAATGGTCAGGTTAGCACCAACATAAGTTAAGGTATAGTTACCATTCAGTGCCAGTGTACCCTGGTTGATTGAATACGTACCCACGTTTTCGCCCA
>NZ_JADCNK010000032.1:0-37434 GCF_014947265.1 Pedobacter sp. MR2016-19 | reverse complement strand
AGACGCTAAGACCAGCTTAGGGCACAATGTTATGAAGGATATCGTCATTCCCAACTTGATTGGGAATCGTAATGCCTTGGTAGGGCTTGTAAGTTGCATTAAGATTCCCGCATGCGCGAGAATGACGGCCAGTTGTTGTGATAGATTTCTCCATTCCGTTGCACTCCAGTCGAAATGACGAACCTCCTTACAACGCTCCTGCCATTTATATTTAATATATTTGGAATACAAAAACCAGATATTATGAAATTCTACTATGCCTTTTTACTGCTAGTTACATTAAGTAGCGCATCATTTGCTCAAAAAAGCCTTTTTAACGGAAAAAATCTAAGCGGCTGGCATGTAGATGTACCTGCAATGGACAAAAAACCCGATACGATTAATCCGTTTATAGTGCGTAATGGTATGCTGGTAAGTTTAGGAACACCAGGCGGACATTTAATAACCGATAAAAATTATAAAAATTACCAGTTAACGGTACAATACCGCTTTGCAGGCAAACCTGGCAACTGTGGCGTTTTGGTGCATGCCTCAACCCCACGGGCACTTTACGGTATGTTTCCAAAATCGCTTGAAGTTCAGATGCAACATAAAGATGCCGGCGATTTTTGGTGTATTGAAGAAGACATTACTGTGCCGGATATGCTAGCCAGACGCGGCCCGAAAGAAAAATGGGGTGTAAACGGCAATAAACTGCGCCGGATTAAAAATTTAACAGATGACAGTGAAAAACCTGTTGGCGAATGGAATACCATGATTATTCAGTGTTTAAACAAAGAAGTGAAGGTTTGGGTAAATGGCACCTTAGTAAATTATGGCACAAACTGCACGGCAAGTAGCGGACAGATTGCCCTACAGGCAGAAGGTAGTGAAGTTGAATTTAAACAACTGGATCTGAAACCGATTAAAGCACTCTCTAAATAAGAAATTGCTTTACCTCAATCCTGATTGTTAGTTGGGATTTGCAATCCCGTCTTTTGAGCTAAGGATCAAAAATCCTTAGAAAATGGATTCATTAAAATAACTGTTAAAGTATATTACAATAGGTCCGGATTACAAATCCAGACCAACATCTTATCAATCCTTAAAACACAAACAGATCAGATATCCAATAAAATAAGCAAGCAGATCATAAACAGAAAAATAGGTTCCCAAAACAATACTCCAGAACTTATTATCCTGCAAACCCAACCAATTTACATAATGAACTGCATGTAAAAACTCGATAATAAAAGAGAAAATCAATACACCTAAAGCAAGTCTTTTATTATTGGTAATTAAGAATATTCTAAAGAAGGCATAAATTAATACAACCACTAAAACATCACCACCAAAAGGCCGGATAAATGCATCGTGAAGATATTTAGCGATTAAAATTTCGAGAAGGAATATCGCTAGAAAAATGAAGAGAAATTTTGAGTTGAACGTTAATTTCATTTTTCGGGTATAAAAAAGAAGTCAAGTTTTTCAAGCACATTGGCCATTAAAACTTGACTTCTTTATAATATATAAAGTCCGGATTTATCGGGATTTAGGGTTTAGATACCTAATAATAATCTAGCTGGATCTTCTAACAATTGTTTCACACGAACCAGGAAACCAACCGACTCACGTCCGTCGATAATTCTGTGATCGTAAGATAAAGCAACATACATCATCGGACGGATGACCACCTCACCTTTTTCAGCTACCGGACGCTCAACGATGTTGTGCATACCTAAAATAGCCGATTGTGGCGCATTGATAATCGGAGTCGACATCATTGAACCAAATACGCCACCGTTAGTAATGGTGAATGTTCCACCAGTCATTTCTTCGATGGTTAATTTGCTATCACGTGCTTTTAAAGCCAATTCTAACACCGATTTTTCAATCTGCGCTAAAGTCATACTTTCCGCATTACGGATCACCGGAACCACTAAACCTTTCGGCGCAGAAACAGCGATAGAAATGTCGGCGAAATCATTGTATACCAATTCTTCACCTTCAATACGACCATTCACCGCAGGGAAATCTTTTAATGCTTCGGTAACGGCTTTAGTGAAAAAGCTCATAAAACCTAAACCAACGCCAAATTTCTCTTTAAACTGATCTTTATATTTTCCGCGTAAATCCATAATCGGCTTCATGTTAACTTCGTTAAAAGTAGTCAACATTGCGGTTTCATTTTTTACAGCAACTAAACGTTTTGCAACCGTTCTACGTAATGGAGACATTTTCTCACGACGTTCGCCACGGCTACCTGCAGGAGCAGCAGTTACAACCGGAGCACTTGCTTTTGGTGCTTCTGGTTTTTTACCCGCCTCAGCTTTAACAGCATCATCTTTAGTAATACGTCCATCTACACCAGTACCTTTCACCGCGCCAGCATCAATGCCTTTTTCTGCAAGAATTTTACCAGCAGCAGGGGAAGGAGTTCCAGTAGCATAGCTTTCGCCTGATTTTTCGGCAACTGGAGCCACAGTTTTATCTTCAGCAACAACAGCATTTTCTTCAGCCTTTGGCGCATCAGCTTTCGCTGGAGCTGCACCACCATCTTCAATTTTACAAACTACTGCACCAATGGCTAAAGTATCGCCTTCGGCTGCTATGGTTTTTAAAGTTCCAGCTTGTTCTGCAGTTAATTCGAATGTTGCTTTATCCGATTCTAATTCGGCAATAACTTCATCCATTTCAACAACATCGCCATCGTTTTTTATCCAACGTGATAAAACAACTTCGGTTATCGATTCACCAACAGGTGGAACTTTTATCTCTAAACTCATTTTTGTAATGTTATGTTTTTTTTCTTCTAATAATCATATCAAACGCTATGCGCCAAACGCCTAGCGCAATGCACCTAATCGATCTGAACTAATTTCTTTGTTGCTTTCTTGGCAATATCCTTTACATCCTCGGTAACCGAAACTTCTAAAGCTTTTGCCAAAATATAAGCCTGTTGGTTAGCATGTTGTTTTGCAAAACCCGTAGCCGTGCTGCTGCTCTCTCTTCTCGAAATTACATCAATACCTTTTAATGCGGTTTTGTACAACTTGCGGAACAAATATGGCCATGCCCCCATGTTCTCTGGCTCTTCCTGTACCCAGAAAACTTCCTTAGCATTTTTATATTTCTTCTGGATGGATTCCATCTGATCAATCGGAGTTGGATACAACTGCTCTACACGAACCAGGGCTACATGTTTTAATTTATCAGCCTGTTGTTTCTCCAATAATTCATAGTAAATTTTACCGCTACAGAAAACAATACGTGTTACATCTGCAACTTTAACATTTACATCGTCAATTACCTCTTTAAAACCACCTTCAGTAAATTCCTCTAATTTAGAAACACAAGCAGGGTGGCGCAATAAACTCTTAGGCGTAAATACAACCAATGGTTTACGAAAGTCGCGTTTAAACTGACGGCGTAATACGTGGAAGAAGTTTGCCGGAGTAGTACAATTGGTTACCTGCATGTTGTAATCGGCGCAAAGCTCCATAAAACGCTCAATACGTGCTGATGAATGCTCTGGTCCCTGGCCTTCGTAACCGTGAGGCAATAACATGACCAAACCGTTTTCGCGTTGCCATTTGGTTTCGGCACTTGCAATATACTGATCGACAACGATTTGTGCTCCATTAAAGAAATCACCAAATTGCGCTTCCCAGATGGTTAGTGCATTTGGATTTGCCATGGCATAACCATATTCGAAACCTAAAACACCATATTCTGATAAGTGTGAATTGTAAATATCAAATGCCGCCTGTTGATCTGAAATATTGGCTAATGGTACATATTCTTCCTCGCTGTCTTCAAGTGTTAATACCGCATGACGGTGAGAGAAAGTACCACGCTCCACATCCTGACCGCTTAAACGAACGCGTTTACCTTCTGATAACAAAGTACCATAAGCCAGCTGCTCGCCCATTGCCCAGTCGAAAACATTGGTCTCGTTAACCATTTTACTACGTTCAGCAAATAACTTTTCGATTTTTTTGAAGAACTTTTTATTTGATGGCAAAGCAGTAATGCGTTTACCAATTTCTAACAAAGTAGATTTTTTAACAGCAGTAACAGGTGAAGATTCGAAATCTTTCGGCGTTGCCATACGCAAATCTGCCCATGCACCACCAAATTTAACTTCGGTACTACCTGCAACATATTCTTTTGCTTCGTTTAAGCGTTCCTGCAAAATACCACGGAAATCTTTTTCCATTTCTTTTGCTAAACCAGCTTCCAACTTACCTTCTTTAGTTAACTGATCGATATAAATTTCCCTTGGATTAGGGTGTTTTTCGATTGTTTTGTATAATAACGGCTGGGTGAACTTAGGCTCATCAGACTCATTGTGCCCGAAACGACGGTAGCAAAGAATATCAATAAAAACATCGTTTTTATATTTCTGACGGTATTCCATTGCCAGGTTAATCGCATAAACCAAAGCCTCAGGATCATCACCATTAACATGGAAAACCGGAGATAAAGTTACTTTAGCAATGTCAGTACAATAGGTACTGGTACGGGCATCTTTATAATTGGTGGTAAAACCAATCTGGTTATTAATTACCAGGTGAATGGTTCCACCGGTTTTATAACCTTCAAGACCTGCCATCTGAATTACTTCATATACAATACCCTGTCCGGCAACTGATGCATCACCGTGGATCAAAATTGGTGCTAAGCGACTGTTATCGCCACCATATTTGAAATCAATTTTCGAGCGGCTCATGCCTTCTACCACACCATCAACTGTTTCCAGGTGCGATGGGTTAGGACATAAACTTAAGTGAACACTTTTGCCTGAAACCGTAGTAACATCTGTAGAATAACCTAAGTGGTATTTTACATCACCACCAAATGGGGTATCGGGATTGTAGCTTTTACCTTCAAACTCAGCAAAAATATCTTTGTATGTTTTTTGCATGATATTGGCCAACACGTTCAAACGACCGCGGTGAGCCATACCAATCACAAATTCTTCAATTCCCAGTTCAGCACCTTTTTCGATCACTGAATCTAAAGCTGGAATTAAAGCTTCCGCACCTTCTAATGAAAAACGTTTTTGACCCAAAAATTTGGTGCCTAAGAAATTTTCGAAACTTACCGCTTCGTTTAATTTCCGGAGAATACGTTTTTTCTCATCGATTGAGAAATTAGGCGTATTACGTGCACTTTCCATTTTTTGCTGAATCCAGTTCAAAACTTCCGGCGTGCGTAAAAATTTATATTCTGCACCGATAGAGTGTGCGTATGTTTGTTTTAAAAAGGCTACAATATCTTTCAATTTTGCGGCACCGATACCAATCTCCATACCAGAGTTGAAAACGGTTTCTAAATCAGCATCAGATAATCCAAAATTTGCCAGATCTAATGTTGGCAAATGTTTACGTCTTTCGCGAACCGGATTAGTGTGCGTAAATAAGTGCCCGCGGCTACGATAGCCATCAATCAGGTTTAAAACATTAACTTCTTTTAGAAATTGTTCAGGCGTTTCTGCCGTTACTGCAGGAGCCTCCGATCCTCTTCCAAAATCAAAACCTTCGAAAAATTTCTGCCAGCCAAATTCAACAGACCCGGGATCTTGTTGATATGATTGATATAAAGACTCTATATATTCGGCGTTTGCGCCATTAAGATAAGATAATTTATCCATTATTAACTGTTTACTATAAGCATTACAAAATTAGAATTTTACCTTATATAAATGGCAAAAATCTCGATTAAAATGAGAATTATTGAATGTGAAAATTATTGAATGAGAGAATGATAAAAATACCACTTTTATTAACCGATAAAATTTCAATTCCATCATTCAACACTCAATCATTCAATCCTCACAACTATGATGCCCAAGTTAAGGAGTAATTGCCTTTTGGATCCAGGTTTTTGATATTTTTATCAAGATCGAAAACACTTTTTGATTTCTGATCATTACCTACACCGGCTATATTAGCCCAGTTACCCCAATTACTTGCAGGATTATAATCAATCAATTTTTCTTCAAAATACGCTGCGCCAAAAACCCAGCTTACTTCTAAATTATTGATCAGATATAAGGCAGCGGTTTGTCTGGCAATGTTCGAGATGAAACCGGTCTGATTTAGTTCCGTCATCACCGCATCTACCACAGCAAAACCTGTTTGCGCATTCTTCCACTTGCTAAAGTTATCCTGCTCGTTCGCAATATCAATCAAGCCCTGGCTGCCAAAACCATCCGGACTAAAAAACGTATTGCCGTATTTTTTGAACATAAAACGGAAATAATCTCTCCACAGCAGGCCTAATAAAATATGATTGAACATGGCTTTAGTGTTAGGTATACCTTCCATCTTTTTAATTTCCCAGTACACTTTACGAGGGGATAAACTACCCATGGCTAACCAGGCTGATAATTTCGAAGCCAGGATTAAGTTTTTAGTGGTTGCAGCCTGTTGCATGGCTACAATCACCTTTTGAAGATGAGCCAAACCTTCGGCCTCGCCACCCACAAATTCAAAATCGGAACGTTGATCCTTTTGTTGAGGTATAAGATTAAGGTCTGCTAACGAGGATAATGTACCCCAATCAATCACTTCAGCTACATTAATCCGATCAGGTGCCGCAAAACAAGGTTTAATAATCGAATCGCGCTCAATTTTCTTTTTAAACTGATTAAAGGCATCAGGAATATCCTTGATGGGAAACGGCAGGTCCTCTTTATTGTACAAGGTGTGACCGATAAAATGTTTAAGGTTGACACGTAATTTCCAAAGTGCATTTTCTACCAAAGTTGAAACATGCGTTTCTTCGCGTGCTACTTCCCGATGATGGTAAACTTCGGTAATCTCATATTCCTGCACAAGCTGAGGAATAATATCTTCGGGATTGCCTTCAGCAATCAGCAGGTTTCCTCCAATCTGTTTTAAAGCAGTGCGTAATCCTAAAACACTTTCTAAAATAAACTGTGCTCTAATGTTACCTGTTTTTAAGGTACCGTATTTTGTTTCGCCAAAAGAACGGCGATCGAGAATGTAAACAGGCAAAATCGAATCAGATTTAGCAATCGCCTCGACCAGCATTTCATTATCATGCAAGCGAAGATCATTTCTAAACCAGACTAAAATTTTTTTGGACATCTTTTATCGAAAAGGGGTGCAAGAACACGTTTACAAATTTATCTTATTTTTCTTCTTCATCAAACCCCTAAATAATTCTTTACAAATAGGTAACAAAAGAATTAGAACCAAATTAATACCGTTTTAAATGAAGCCGTAAAAACCCTTTTGTATCTTTAGTGTTTTAAAAAGATGGCTAAGAAAATTCTGATTACCGGGGCTACAGGACTTGTGGGTACTGAACTGAAAAAGCACTTGCTTAGCAAGGGTTATGAGGTGAATACACTTTCCCGAAAGAAAGATAAAGATGCGAATAATTTTGTGTGGGATGTTTATAAAGGAACTATTGATGCTGATTGTTTAAATGGCGTAGAAGCCATTATCCATTTAGCAGGGGAACCGGTTGCTGATAAAAAATGGACTGACGAACGCAAAAAACAGATCATTGATAGCCGCGTAAAATCGACAGAACTACTCTTCAAAACCATTAAATCTAAACCTGATCATCAGCTAAAATCTTTCATTTCTGCTTCGGCAGTTGGTTTTTATGGCGATTGTGGTGATGAGATTTTAACAGAAGAAAGTCCAAATGGTTATGGATTTTTGGCAGACTGCTGTAAACTTTGGGAAGATGTTGTAGATCAGGGCAAAAAATTGAGTCTCCGGATTGTAAAACTCCGGACCGGAATTGTTTTAAGTAATCACGGCGGCGCTTTACCACAACTTGACAAACCTGTTAAGTTATTTGCAGGAGCGGCTTTGGGCACTGGCAAACAATGGACGCCCTGGCTACACATTAATGATATGGTAGAAATGTATATCGAAGCCATCGAAAACCTAAAAACGGAAGGCTGCTACAATGCCTGCGCTCCTTTTCCGGTCACCAATAAAGCATTAACTAAAGCTATTGCCAAACAGCTTCATCGTCCGGTCTGGCCGATCAAGGTACCTAAAAAAGCATTGGAATTATTACTGGGAGAACGTGTTGAAGCCGTTTTGATGAGCAACAACACCTCTGCACAAAAGATTTTAGACGCAGGATTCAAATTTAAATTCACACATTTGGAGGATGCTTTGAAGGATTTGTACAAATAATTTAACTGGTTAATTTTTCAAAGTGGTTAATTGTTATATTGCTTAATTGTTCTATTGTTAATTGCCCATTGAGAACTGTATAGATGGCTAATCGGTTAATTGTTCAAATTAGTTAATTGACGCTGCATGCTTAACGCGAAACCAGATTAATTGTTAACTGCAAACCGCTAACTGCCAATTATAAACCATCTCAAAAAAAATTACAACTTTAAAATTACACATGACTTCAATATCCATTCTCTGGTTCCGCCGCGATTTACGTTTAGCAGATAATGCCGCTTTATATCATGCCCTAAAAGGCGATTATCCAGTATTACCACTTTTCATTTTTGACAAGAATATATTGGATAAACTGCCTAAAGATGATGCCCGTGTAACTTTTATTTACCAAACCATTGAGGATTTAAAAAAAGAACTTCAGCAGCAGGGGTCAGATTTACTGGTAAAATATGGTGAGCCTGAAAAGATATGGCCCGAAGTTTTAAAGGAGTACAACGTTAAGGAAGTTTATACCAATCACGATTATGAACCTTATGCCCGCGAACGCGATGATAACATGGCGGAGTTTTTAACCAGCGAAAAAATAGCCTTCAAAACATTTAAGGATCAGGTAATTTTTGAAAAGAACGAAATCTTAAAAGCTGACAAAACGCCTTATACCGTTTTTACCCCTTTCTATAAACAATGGCATGCCAAACTGAACGATTTTTATCTAAAGGCTTATCCTACTGAAAAATACTTCAAAAATTTATTACAAACCAAACATCTGCCGCTCCCAACTTTAACCGAAATGGAATTTGAGAAGAGTAAGTTGGATTTTCCTAAAATCAGTTATAAAAGTAAACTCGATAATTACGCAACAGAACGCGATTTCCCTGCACTTGATAGCACTACACGTATCGGCCTGCATTTGCGTTTTGGAACATTAAGCATTCGGGAAGCAGTTAAAGATGCATTGGAAGCAAAATCAAATGTCTGGCTTTCTGAATTGGCCTGGCGGGAATTTTATATGACCATTCTTTGGCATTTCCCCTACTCGGCTTTCGATTCGTTTAAAAAACAATATGATAAAATTAAATGGCGCAATAACGAAACCGAATTTAAAGCCTGGTGTGAGGGAAATACTGGTTATCCTATTGTTGATGCCGGGATGAGGCAGCTCAACGAAACCGGCTGGATGCACAACCGCGTACGCATGATTGTGGGCAGTTTTTTAACCAAACATTTATTGATCGATTGGCGCTGGGGAGAAACCTATTTTGCAGAAAAGTTATTGGATTATGAAATGGCGAGTAATGTTGGCGGCTGGCAGTGGGCCGCCGGATCAGGGAATGATGCAGCGCCTTATTTCAGGGTTTTTAATCCTGAACTCCAGACTAAAAAATTCGATCCCAAATTCGGATATATTAAAAAATGGGTACCAGAATTTGGCACAAAAAAATATGCCCAACCAATAGTTGAGCATACTTTTGCAAGGGAAAGGGTTTTAAAAGTTTTTAAAGAGGCGTTGAGTTAGAAAATTGGAGTATTTGGAACCCCACCAGAGCTAAAATGACCTGAACCACCAAAACCAATAACATCGTCAGTTGTGGATATCATATCAATTATGACCGGACCATACACTCCTTGAATACCATAACTTGGTAAATTATAAGTGTAAGTTATCGGGTCAATAACAGGGATTCTTCTAACGGTACACAAATAATTAAGATTACTAAAATAATAGTCCGTTTCATTTGTTCTCCAGCCACCAAAGGTTTTCTTTAGTTCTTGACGAGAAGTACAATAGTATCTAGATAAAGGAATTAAAGCTGAAGGTGTTCCATCCGAATATGATCTAGGAGTTCTATCTACCCATAAATCCACAAACAACCTTCTTTTCCCATCTTCGTTATAATATAAGGCAGATTTTATTGTACTTGAGGTAGTTGCACCCAGCACTATCTCACTTTCTGTAACCGCAACTCTTCTGGATATGTTCGATACTATGATCCCTTTAGAGGGATCAGTTTTCAAATTAGTTAATTCAGATTCCTTTTTATGACTACCAGTATACGAAACCATCTTTTGATCCTTCGTATAAACCGTAGTTACATCACCAATCTTAACCTCTCCATTTACATTGGTAAATAGCGCAGAAAGCGGAGTGCCAAATTTATGTGTCAAAGAGCTATCAGATTTAATTTCTATAATATTGGAATATTTATTCTTAAAATTATCAAATGACTCACTGGTATTTACATTTTCATATTCCTTAGTTATTTCCAGATAAACATCACTGTAAGATTTAAAATTTGCTAATTCTTTTGGCTTAGCTTTAAAATTTTCTGGCTTTACCAAAATATTAACCAAAGAGTCGAAAGCTTTTTGATCTCTAAATTTTAGATAGCCATTTTCAACAATTACGGCATTTGTTAAAAGTTTTTCATTTAAACTTTCAACGCTTGTATCCTTTTTACAAGAAGCGATTGAAATAGCACCTAATAATGGTAGTATTAAGCAGCGAAAATTAATTTTGTTTTTCATATTATAATTGTATGTTTTCCCTTACCCGGCAAACATACAACTAAAAATTAAGTTATTAATACATTTGGTTAATTTTTAAAATAAATGACAAAAAAATATGCCTAATGATTCATTAGGCATATTTGCAAAGAGAATTTAAATTACTTATCTAATTTGTAACCTTTACAATTTCAATATCGAAATCTAAAATTGCATTACTTGGAATCCCAGTACGTCCACCTGAACCATAGGCCAAATCAGACGGAATGAACATTCTAAATTTTGCACCAGCGGTATATTTTCTAGTAATATTTTTCCATCCTTGAACTCCAATGCCCGCAAAAGTTGTAGAAAAAGTACCATCGGTAGATGAATCAAAAACGGTACCATCTAAAAATCTTCCAGTATATTTATAAACTACAGTGCTTTCATCGCTAATTGCATCAGTACCCGTACCAACAGTATTAGTAATATAATAAACACGAGTGGCATCTTTAGTTGCTGTTAAATTTTTAGTAGCTAAAAAGCTTTGGATCTTTGAATCATCAAATAACCACTGCTTATGGTATGGATAAGTTTTAATTATAAAATCAAGATTTTCATTTGAAGGAATTGGCCCTACACCATTCCTACCAAAGCCTAGATATGATGGCAACAAAATCCTGGCTGTACCTCCTGGTTTTAATTTAAGCACAGCTGTTCTTAATGCGGGTATATTATAGGTAATGGTTGTTGATAAAGCCGATTGAAAAAAGCTATTTAAATATCCAACATATGTACCCAAGTTACCGTTTGCCGGAGACTGAAGATAAGTTGTTCCACTCGCCATAGATTTAACTGTTACATCATACAATACCGAATCTGTATTTAAGAAAAACGAACCATCAGTAGGGTTTGTAACCTGATAATAAAATCCTGTTTTAGCAGAATCAGGCTGCATTTGAGTCAAATTGTTTTTCGATATATATGACTTTATAGCCTCATCATCAACAGTTTGAGCAGTATCATATTCTTTTTCGCAAGAGCTGAAAACTACAGTAGCCAGTAAAAGTGCAAATAGGCCTAGTTTAGTAAATTTGTTCATTTATTATTGTACGTCTGTAAGTGTTATTGTAAAATCGAGTATTGAATTTGCCGGAATCAAAGATGAGGGTGATTGTGTTCCATAAGCATAATAAGACGGTATTATCAATCTGATTTTACCCCCTTTTTGTATTTTTTGAATCCCGAATTGCCATCCTAAAATAACATTTCCAAGTTTAAAAGAGATTGGAGTTCCTTTGGAGCTATCGAAAATAGTACCGTTTAATAATCTGCCTTCATAATCTGCAGTAATGACCGTTGAGTTTAGATAACTTACGTTACCTGCCCCAGGAGCTATAATCTGATAAAAAATACCACTTGCATCTTTTGTTGCCGGGATATTATTAGTTGTCACAAAAGCACTTATTGCAGCAGTATCCGTTTTAAATTGAGGTGTAGGATCGTAAGAATCATCAATAGACACATTTTTCTTACAAGCTGCAAAGCACCCTGCAAGACATAGCAATAAAATAATATGTTTAAACTTAACCATCATCCGCAAAAATAAGCTTTTAATACGGATGCTACAATTTTTAACCTATTTTAACAATTTTAAAGAGTATAAAAAGCAAAGAAGTACTTTCAAAAAATTGATAATCCAAATTTTCTTTGAATTCTTTGGTCTTTAATCTTATTGTGTATTAGACAGCTGTATGGTAAAATCCAATACTGAATTACCTGGGATTGATCCGACAGCTCCGCTTCCATAACCTAGACCTGGTGGAACAATTAACCTGATTTCACCACCTTTTTGGATTTTAGGAATGCCTATTCTCCAGCCTTGTATTAATTCGGCAAGATTAAAGGTCTGCTCTTTGCCACCACCATTATCAAACACAGTTCCGTCTAATAACCTGCCTTCGTATTTGATGGTGATTTTAGTATTGCTTGGGTAAGTAAAAGAACCTGAACCAGGTTTAATGATCTGATAATATAAGCCAGAGTTATCTCTAATGGCATTGATATTATTTTGTTTGATGAAATCAGTAATCTGTTTTTCAGGATCCTCATCTTTTTTACAAGATGAAACTGCAGCTACACATAAAAAGAGTATGGTGAGGAATCTAAATTTAATCATGCGCGAAAATAGGATTTTAATATCATAAAGCTAAAGGCTTATTATTTTTTCAACTTCTGTCATGCTGAGGCACGAAGCATCTTTTTCATCGGTTTAAGATGCTTCGTGCCTCAGCATGACAATGTATTCTAGGCCTCTGCAGAATAAAAAAAGGGTTTAAGGTTTAGGTTATGCACCCAATCCTTAAACCCTCCGCCTTTCAGCCCTCTACCTTAAAAAATATATTTATTTGCTTCAATAAGCTGCTGCGCAACTCTTTGACGGGCATCCTTTACATTAAACGGCTCTACTTTTGTAAAGCGGCGCAAGCCAACCAACATCATCCGTTGCTCATCGCCTTCGGCAAAAGCCCAAAGTGCTTCTTTACCTGCTTTGGCAACACCGTCAACCGCTTCTACTAAATAAATTCTTAATAAATCTAACTGGCCTGCAACTGCTTCCTCTCCACGTGTGCTTGCCAATTTTTCTGTTCTTAACAGTGCAGATTCTAGCACATAAACATAACTGGCCATGTCGGCAATGTTCATTAATATTTCCTGCTCTTTGCTTAAGGTCATCATCAATTTTTGAACCGCAGCACCAGCTACCATTAAAGTTGCTTTTTTCAAATTCGAGAGTACCTTTTTCTCTGCAGCAAATAAGGCCGTATCTTCTTCACCAAAATCAGGGATGCTCATCAGTTCGGCTGCTACGGCAGTGGCTGGCGTCATTAAATCCAATTCGCCTTTCATAGCGCGTTTTAGCATCATGTCAACGGTTAACAATCGGTTAATTTCGTTTGTACCTTCGAAAATCCGGTTGATACGGGCATCGCGGTAAGCCCTATCCATTGGCGCATCGGCACTAAAGCCCATACCACCATAAATCTGCACACCTTCATCTACTGTGTAGTCTAATGCTTCAGAGCCCCATACTTTTAAAATGGCACACTCTACCGCAAATTGCTCTACTGATTTTAACCTGGCTTTGCCCGATTCCATTCCGCCTGCAACCAATTGATCGTAAGTATCATCAATATTCTGTCCGGCACGATAGTTTGCCGAATCAACAGCATAAAGTTTAGCAGCAATTTCTGCAATTTTAAAACGAATCGCGCCATATTTAGAAATTGGGCGGCCAAACTGAATCCTTTCATTCGAATAATTAATCGCTGTGTTCAAAGTTGCTTTTGATGCACCAATAGCAGCCGCAGATAATTTGATACGGCCAATGTTTAAAATATTTACCGCGATTTTAAATCCATTTTCCCTGTCACTCAACATATTCTCAACAGGTACCAGGCAATCATTAAAGAAAACCTGACGGGTTGAAGATCCTTTAATCCCCATTTTGTGCTCTTCCGGATTCATGGTGATGCCACCGAAATCTTTCTCCACAATAAATGCAGTTAAGTTTTTATCATCATCAATTTTCGCGAAAACGATAAAAATATCGGCAAAACCACCATTGGTAATCCACATTTTCTGCCCAGTAATGATATAGTGTTTACCATCGTCGCTCAGTTTGGCCTTGGTTTTACCAGAGTTCGCATCCGAACCCGAGTTTGGCTCAGTTAAGCAGTAAGCGGCCTTCCATTCGCCCGAACCTAACTTAGGGATATATTTTGCTTTCTGTTCTTCGTTACCATAATATAGAATCGGCAAAGTGCCTATGCCTGTATGAGCAGAAAGTGCTACAGCAAAAGAGTGGCCTGCACCTACCACATCTGCAACCAACATGGAAGTATTGAAGTTTTTACCAAAACCACCGTACTCTTCCGGTACTGAAACACCTAAGATACCCAATTCGCCAGCTTTGGTTAAAAGTGTTGGCATTAATTCAGGATCTTCCTGTTTATCAATTTTATCTAAATTGGGATAAACTTCAGCTGCCAGAAAATCGCGACAGGTTTGTGCAATCATCTGCTGCTCTTCATCAAATTCTTCAGGGATAAATACTTCCTGATAAGTGGTATCCTTAATTAAGAATTCACCGCCTTTAATTGTTTTTTTTTCAGTTGTTTCCATTTTAATAGTCTCTAGTAATGAGTATCTGGTATCAAGACAAAGCTTAACACTAGATATCACTAAATTTTAATATTGGGCAGCTATCATCAGGCATCAAAACTGTGTTCAAAAACTTGATATCGCTTTATTATTCTTTTCTATTATTTCCTTTATTCAATTTCTTTTATTCAATCCGGACACTTTATACTCAAACCTTAATGCTTACACTTTGATATTTCTATCCAAAGCATAAACCATTTTTTGAATCTCAGTAGTTTTCTCAATCAAATCGGCTGATAATTCATCATCTAGTAATTCAAGTCGATTTGAAATAATCAATTGTGTCTCTAACTCAAAAGCTGAACCTTGGCTTATGTTCAAAAAATATTTGAATTGAGCACCACTTCCTCTACCAGAACCCTCAGCTATATTCGAAGGAATTGATACCGAACATCTTTTCATTTGCGAAATCAATCCAAATCTCTCTTCAGTCGGCAAGAGCGATGTCGCTTTATAAACTTCAACAGCTAAGTCGATTGATTTTTTCCAGACTTTTAGTTCTTTAAAATTGTGCATATACTTTAGTATTTAAATTATGAATACAAATACGTTTGGGGATGATTTTATAAATTGTTAGAAACCTTTTATTCAATCTCGATACTTGATACTCATATCTCGATACTATCTAAAAAAGTTCAAATATCCCCGCTGCACCTTGTCCGGTTCCTACGCACATGGTCACCATTCCGTATTTTTTGTTTTGTCTTTTTAATTCATTCATAATCTGCACGGTCAGTTTTGCACCGGTACAGCCCAGCGGATGGCCTAGTGCAATTGCACCACCGTTTACATTAATTACATCAGGGTTTAAATCCAGTGTTCTGATTACGGCTAATGATTGTGATGCAAAAGCTTCATTCAGTTCAATTAAATCGATATCTTCTTTTTTCAAACCTGCTTGTTTTAATGCCTTTGGAATCGCCTCAATTGGGCCAATCCCCATGATGCGCGGCGGAACACCTGCGACACCATAACTTACCAACCTGGCAATAGGCTCGGCATTCAATTCCTTCATTTTCTTTTCAGAAACCACCAGCACAAAGGCTGCACCATCAGATGTTTGCGATGAATTACCTGCGGTTACACTCCCAACGGCATCGAATACAGGTTTCAGTTTCGCCAACTTTTCTAAAGTAGTATCTGCACGCGGACCTTCATCGGTATCAACCACGTAAGAACGGGTTTTCTTTTTCAGGTTGGCATCAAGATAATTTTCATTTACCGTGATTGGCAAAACACCATCTTTTAAATGACCGTTTTTTATAGCGTGAATAGCTTTCTCATGAGATTTTAACGAAAATGCATCCTGATCTTCACGACTCACATTATATTCTTTGGCTACTGCTTCGGCGGTTAAGCCCATGCCCCAATACCAGTCTGGATTGTTTTTTGCCACCTCTGCATTAGGCACCAGTTTCCAGCCACCGAAAGGCATTCCACTCATTACCTCAACGCCACCTGCAATGATACAATCGGCCATGCCAGCCTTAATTTTAGCAACTGCAGTGGCAATGGTATCTAAACCCGATGCACAGTAGCGGTTCACCGTAACACCAGGAACTTTATCGGTATCTAAACCCATTAGGGAGATCATACGGCCAATATTTAAGCCTTGCTCTGCCTCTGGTGTAGCGTTACCTACTATTACATCATCAATCTGTTCGTTATCTAAATTCGGAACTGATGCCACTAAAGCCCTGATTACCTCTGCGGCTAAATCATCAGCTCTTGTAAAACGGAATACGCCACGGGGTGCTTTACCCACTGCTGTACGATATCCGGCTATAATATATGCTTCCATTGTTTAGTATCTAGTAGTTAGAATCAAGTATTGAGACTTAATTCTAGCATTATTATTTTATTTGTTATTTACTATGAGTAATTTTTTTCGACAATCGTATCTTGATACTGATATCTCAACGTTTAACTCACTAATTCCTCAACGGTTTCCCTTTTGTAATAATACTTTGAATCCTTTCCAAACTCTTCCTTTCACCCGCTAGTGATAGAAAAGCTTCTCTTTCCAGGTCCAATAAGTATTGCTCGGTTACTTCTGTTGGCGCAGATAAATCACCACCACACATTACATAACCTAATTTCTCGGATATTTTTTTATCGTGTTCAGAAATGAAATGTCCGGCGTACATGCTGTTTGCACCTGCATAAACAATTCCTAAACCTTGCTTTCCTAATACTTTAATATCATTACGTTGTACGGGTTTGGTATATCCTGCATCGGCAAGTTCTATCGCTTTAGCTTTTGCATCGGCCAATAAACGGTTCCGGTTCATAGAGATCGAGAATTTATCTTTTTGCAGATAACCCAGTTCGTAGGCTTCGTAACCTGAAGTGGAAACTTTAGCCATACCAATGGTTAAGAAACGATCTTTCAAAGCATTCTGGACAATCTGGTCGTCTTTAAATTCATCAGAAGCACGCAAAGCAAATTCTTTTGTTCCGCCGCCACCAGGAATAACGCCCACACCAAATTCAACCAAACCCATATAAGTTTCGGCCGATAGCTGTACGTGATCGGCATGCAAGCTAAACTCGCAACCACCGCCCAAGGTTAAATTGTGTGGCGCCACCACAACCGGAATAGAAGAATAACGGATGCGCATTGAGGTATTCTGGAACATCCTGATCGCCATGTTCAATTCATCCCACTCCTGCTCCACCGCCATCATAAAAATCATCCCCACATTTGCTCCGGCAGAAAAATTTGCCCCATCGTTCCCGATCACCAAACCGCGGTAATCTTTCTCGGCCATATCAATCGCTTTGTTGATACCTGAAATCACATCACCGCCAATAGTATTCATTTTGGTGTGGAATTCTACATTCAGAATGCCATCTCCTAAATCAATAATCGAAACACCTGAATTTTTCCAAAGGGTTTTATTCTCACGGAGGTTATCTAAAATGATAAATTCATCTGTACCCGGTAATGCTTTATAGCTTTTAGAAGGGATATCGTAATATTTTTTAACGCCGTTTTCTACTTTATAGAATGAAGTATTTCCAGCATCGAGCATTTCGTGTACCCAAGCCGCAGCTTTATTCCCATATTGCTCCATTCCTTCGATGGCTTCTTTTACGCCAACGGCATCCCAAAGTTCGAAGGGGCCAAGCTCCCAGCCAAAACCAGCTCGCATGGCATCGTCAATACGATACAATTCATCAGAAATTTCAGGGATTCTATCTGATACATATTCAAATAAACCGAAAGAAGAATGACGGAACAATTCACCTGCCTTATCTTTTCCTTTGGCAAAAATCTTCATCCGATCACGAAGGTTCTCCACCGGCTTGGTCATTTCTAAAGTCGCCGATTTTACTTTTTGCTGAGGCTCATATTCAAGGGTTTTTAAATCTAAAGCCAGGATTTCGGTTTTACCGTCAGCAGATTTGGTTTTTTTATAGAAACCTTGTTTAGTTTTATCGCCAAGCCATTTGTTCTCTTCCATTTTTTGCACGTATGCAGGAAGTTTAAACAAATCGTGTGCTTTATCATCCGGACAGTTATCATACAGTCCCTTCGCCACTTTGATCATGGTATCTAAACCTACCACGTCAGACGTACGGAAAGTAGCCGATTTTGGTCTGCCCAATGCTGGCCCTGTAAATTTATCAACCTCTTCTACTGTCAGATCCAGTTTTTCAACCAAATGCAACAATGCCATAATAGAATAAACACCTACCCGGTTAGCAATAAAGGCTGGCGTATCTTTACATAAAACAGTTGTTTTACCTAAAAACTTATCACCATAATGCATCAGGAAATCAACAATTTCTGGCTGCGTATGCGGCGTAGGAATAACCTCCAATAATTTTAAATAGCGGGGCGGATTGAAAAAGTGAGTTCCGCAGAAATGCGATTTAAAATCTTCACTTCTTCCCTCAGCCATTAAATGAATAGGAATACCAGAAGTATTTGAAGTGATTAAAGTACCTGGCTTACGGAATTGCTCTACCTGTTCGAAAACTTTTTTCTTGATATCAAGATTTTCGACAACAACTTCAATTACCCAATCGTAATCTGCAATTTTCGACATATCATCGTCGAAATTCCCAGTCTTGATTTTATTTAATGCTTTTTTGGTATAAACTGGCGATGGATTTGTTTTTACAGCCGTTTGCAAAGCTGTATTTACAATCCGGTTTTTTACAGCTGGGTTATCCAGGGCTAATCCTTTTGCCTGCTCTTCAGGACTCAAATCTTTAGGGGCAATATCCAGTAGCAAAACCTCAACACCAATATTGGCGAAGTGGCATGCAATACGGGAACCCATAATACCTGAACCTAGAACAGCAACTTTATTAATGCTTCGTTTCATCAGTATATATTTTTCTTTTTATGGTCCGATGTAACCTGTTATGTAAAAATTACACAGCAGATTTCATGATTATATTTGTTAATCAACAGTATAGGCTACTGTGATATCATTTAGTTTGACAAGCAGGTTAATAAAAGTTTCTTTTTCTTTTTTCGAAAAATGCTCATCAAGATATTCATTAAATTTTCGCACAACTCCCTTGGCCAAATGTTTTTTCTCTTTACCAAAATCAGTCAGAAAAACCTTTACCGAACGTTTATCACCTGCAGATGTTTCACGGTAAATGAGATCAGCCTCTTCCATGTTATTTAACATACGGGATAAACTGGTTGCTTTAACCCCAAGCAAGCCGGCCAAATTCGATACTGCAGTTCCCTCAACATCATCTATATTAATAAGCATATAACCAATGGCCTGGGTAATTCCGAAACCAGATGCCATTTGATTGTACTTATTAAACATATTTTGCCAGGCAAACTTAACATGGTAATCTATGGTTTGTTGTTGTTTCATTTTCACTAATTTATTATGCTTGCATAACAAAGCTAATGAATGTATTTTGTTAATGCAATAGAAAAATTCAAAATATTTGTCAAATTTTTCTTATCATAGTCATACACAAAATGAAAACACGTTATATGTTAAAAGTAAAACAAATACTCTTGTTTAGTCTATTTATTTTATGGACTACAATTTGCCAAAGCCAGGTATCTTATTTCGGAAAAGCCCTGTTAAACAGTCACAAATTAGAGGTTTTCAAAAAGACAACCACCTTATTTACTTTGCAGTATGCTGATTATGCTGAGCTGGAAAAATTTGATCAGGCCATTAAAAAAAACTGGACAATTACACCATATAAAATTATTAAGCCCGAAGAGCTGGCCCGTTATGATACGCTTGCAAATTATTCAGTTTTTTATTTCGATGCTTATGCAGAGGAGTCAGACAGTACATCCAACGTGAATATAATTTACGCACTGAAATTATTAACGCCATCTAAAAAGCCCAGGGTAAAGGAAGAAAGTATATTGGCAACAGTTGCACTTTTTGCTGATGCTAATACCAATCTGCTGGTCAGAACGCAAGACCAACAATATGGGAGCAAAAAAAGTATAAAAAGTAATATTTTATCATATTTCTATAACAAGTCTAGTTTCTTTAACTGGTCGCCAGGCTTTTTAACGGGTTATTTAAAACAGATTAATGATGGATTGCTTGCAAATGAAAACTGCAGTATAGATTATCAATTTTACAATAAAGTACGCTTACCTGAATTGGCAAAGGAAACACTTTATATACCCGAATATATTAAGGAAGTGTTTTCTTCAAGATTAACACTTCTACCAGCATCAGGTATTATTGCTGAACCTTATAATTACAAACTTAAATTCATATCGTACAAAGAACTTGATAGTTTAATTCTGAATAAAACTGCCAATGTTAAATATGTAGTTTACACACAGCGATCCAGCGATAAAATAATTAGTATATATGATAGCAAAGACGATAAGATTATTTATCAGCGCTTTTATCCGCAATCAACAAATTTTGAGATGAATGATTTAAGCGAGATTAAAAAGGTAATTGTTTCACTTAAATAATATCTATTGCGCTGTCATTCTGAACGCAGTGAAGAATCCCTGACAAAAGAGCCACTAGTTTTATTATTTCAAAAGACTGTTGCGTTAGAATTAGTTTAACAAAGATCCTTCACTGCACTACCATTGACAGACTCCACTAGAGTGGTCGTCATCTCGACCGCAGCAAAGCGAAGTGGAGAGATCTATCAAAACAGATTTCTCGACTGCGTTGCACTCCGCTCGAAAGGACGGTAACACGAGGAATTTTTACATGTAGATTAATTACTGTTATTTATATTGATTTTTATAAAATAAATTACCCCTCAGGATGACAAATTTGTTTTTATGAATACTAAGCAAAAAACAGCTGGTTATTATAAACAAAACCTCTTAAACCAAAAAAGTCCCGATTTTCATCGGGACTTTTTAAATGCTGTTAAAACAGACTAGTAAAGTGTAAACTCTACACGACGGTTTTGCTGACGGCCTTTTGCTGTTTTATTGGTAGCAATTGGTTGGCCCATACCGTAACCAGTAGCTTCAATACGTGATGCATTTGCACCTTGAGAAACTAAGTAAGCTTTTACAGATTCTGCTCTGTCTTTAGATAAACGCAAGTTTAATTCTTTTGAACCTGTATTATCTGTATGACCAGCTAATTTTAAGCTAAAGTTTTTCTGAATCAATAATGCAGCAACTCTGTTTAAAGAAGCATAAGATTTAGAACGGATTGTTGCTTTACCTAAATCGAATTCCAAGTTTTTAATCGCTTCGTTAACCACTTTACGATCTTCTTCAGTTACGATTACTTTTTCTACAACTTTTTCTGGAGTTTTTAACGGGCAACCAGCACCATCAACAACAGTTCCTGCTGGTGTATCCGGACATTTATCTAATTTATCAGCAACACCATCTCCATCTGTATCTTTTAGGATGTCGTTCATTTCTGAACGTAGTTTTGCATTCTCAGCTTTTTGAGCATTCAAATCAGATTTTAAACCATCTGCAGTTTGTCTTGCTTTTAATGCTTCATCATAAGTTAAAGCTACCGGATTGTGGAAAGCCAATTGTTTTCCGGTACCTAAAGCAAATTCTAAACCAGCATATGCATAGTTGTATTTATCATTACCACCTCTGTAGTAACCGTCTAAGTTGTCGCCATCAAGGAATGTAATTGTCCAACCTAAATCGAAGTTAACCGCATCAGAGATTTTAAACTTAGCACCTAAACCTACAGGAATAATCAATTCATTGATGTTTTTATCACCTGCATATAAAAAAGTACCACCTGCCGTGGTAATAGTAGGTTTATAACCTGCAATACCAGCACCGGCAGAAGCATAAAGTTGTAAAGCATTCTCTTTTTTAAACATATCGATATTGAACATGTTTACTACAGCATTTAAACTTCCTGAATAAGATAATTGAGTATCGAAAGCTTTTACAGGAGAGTTGTTTACCACACCATTTTCATAAGGCTCGGTATTATCGCCTTTTAATTTACCGCGAACTCCATCTAAGCGAAGAGAGAAATAAGGTGTAAATTGTTTTTTAATGTAAAGGCCATAACCGAAACTTGATTTGTTATTACTGAAATCATTTTTTCCACCCAATGGTGATAATGGTGTAAGTACACCGGCGTTTACGCCGACAGACCAGGTTCTGAAAGTTGTTGTTGAAGTTGCAGGGCTTTCTTGAGCTGAGGCAACCGACCCAATCAATAAACCAGCGAGTGCAACTGGTAGGGTTTTGAATAATTGTAGTTTCATAATTTTCTGTATAACGTTGGATAGCGTCTCTCAGTCTTTACAATAGCCATACCAAAAATATAATTAGGTAAAAATACTTATCAACTTTTCAACACTAATTACCTATGAAGCAAATGTGTAGAAATAAAAAAAAATCGTTAAAAAAGTAAGCACACCACTAAAAGCGCCTCATTGTATGGATTTCTATAAAAAACTTAAGTTTCAGACTTCAAAATCTGTTTCAACAGCCATTTTACAGATCAATGTTAATAAATATTTACAGTTTTCTCCTTTGGGTCGATTATCACCTGATGTTGTATCTACCTTATTATATATCAATTGATATCACCGGCAAATTTCCATCTGGTACTAAAATTTTCTGGCAATTGCTGGTTGGTTAATAAGGCTCTTACCATTTCTACGGGCATATTATTTTCGTGCAGTATGCGATTATGAAACTCGATATTGGTCATTTTACCGCTTTCTACCAATTCTTTGTGCAACGCCCTAAATTGTAATCCGCCTAACATGTATCCAATTTGATACAATGGCCCATACCCACCGGTAAAAGATCTGCGTACTTCAGCTGCTGCATTGGCACGTTCAAAACCTACACGATCTACTAAAAAGTCGATACACTGCTGAGGTGTCCATTTACCTAAATGGTAATTCATCGAAAAAATAATACGCGCACAGCGGTGCATGCGCCAAAAAAGCATTCCAATTTTATCCTCCGGAGATTTTGCAAAATTCTGGTCCCACAGCAACATCTCCCAGTACAGCGACCAGCCTTCCGTCCAGAAAGGAGTACCAAATACTTTGCGATAAGACTTGTAGCGGCTTTGCATAAAATATTGGAGGTTGTGTCCCGGAATAAGTTCATGAAAAACTACGGCTCTGGAAAAATGCCTGTTATTACCGCGCAGGGTCATCATTTTCGCATCTTCGCTCATGTCTTCTGTCGGATAAGCAATTAATACGGATTCGCCACCCAGGAAAAACGGAGCAAATAATTGTTCCTTCGGACTTAACATGCGCATGCGCCACCCTTCTTTGGCCAGGGAAGGAATGACGATGAGTTTATTTTTTTCTACAAAATTGATGGCTTCATTGGCTAGTTCATAAACAAGTTCAGGCTGTTTACCTAACTCAGGATAATCGGTTTTGACCTTTTCCAATGCTTTTTTCCAATCGTTACCAAAGCCCATTGATTGGGAGGCTTTAAGCATTTCGGCATCACACCAGGCAAATTCCCTTATTGCAATAGCCTCAATCTGCTCAGGCGTATAAGCAATCATCTCATCGTTTAAGCTGCTTAGTAAAGCTGTTCTTCCTATCGGATTACCAATAATACCACTTCCATCATCTTTGGCATTTGAGGGTTTAGCTATTTTATCCAGTACAACAGCGTATTCCTTTAATGCATCTACTACATCCGGATAAACTGCTTTTGTGGCTTTGGTAAATTGCGGATCGTAACCATCATAAAATTTATAAGCTTCAGTAAATACAGTCAGGTATTGATTCACAGTTTGCTGCGCCCATGAAGCCTGTACCGGTGTCACAATCAAATCTTTATTTTTTACTGCCTTTGTAGTTTTCTGAATAGCCTCTTTCAGTTGTTCAAACTGTTGCTGGATAATTTTACCGTCTTGTTGTGTACCAATCCTTCGTTTTGCCTCAAAATCTAATACTATTTTGGCAAAAGGCAAAGTAAAAATATTGCTTTTAAATTCGGTGTATTGCTGTTGCAAAATGGCCGAATCTGATCGAATGTCACGTTTAAGCAAAATGTAATCTACCCTTTCGTTTACGGTTAGCTTTTTAAAAGGCAATGCCCTTAACTGCTTTTGCCATTCGGTATAAAAGCTTTCCATCCGCTTAAAGTATTCAGCCGATTGCTTGAGCGTATATTTACGGTTAAGCATGGTCTCGTCTGATTGGTATTGATTAATCAGTGGACTTACCAGGCTGGCTTCATTAGTTTGAGCGTGTGATTGTACCGCAACGGTCAGAAACAAAAATAGAGAAAATAGTTTGCGCATAGCGATCTGGTCATTTTGAATTGGTTGATGCAATATAACTAAACCACTAAGCATTGCTGCAGGGCAGCTATGTAACTTATTTAAAGATATTAGATTAAATTAACTCAGGCAGATCATACTTTGTTACGCTAAAATGGCTACCAGCCAATAGCCTTATCATCCCCTCTCGGATCGGCACCACCCTGATAGTTGCCCCAATTTGTCCTTAAAATGGCATCAACCCTCCCAATTGGGCCTCTTTGAAAGATTTTATAACCTTTTGCTTTTAATTTTTCTATTGATAAGCTATCGATAGCATCTTTTTCTATATACACCTCATCCGGTAGCCATTGATGATGAAACTTTTTAGCAGCCACAGCAGATTGCATAGACATATCGAAATCGATTACATTAATAATGGTTTGAAATACGGAAGTGATAATGGTTGATCCGCCTGGCGTACCCACCACCATAAATAGTTTTCCATCTTTCTCCACAATGCTCGGTGTCATAGAACTTAACATTCGCTTATTAGGCGCAATGGCATTTGCTTCTCCCCCTACCAAGCCATACATATTGGGTGCTCCAGGCTTAACAGAAAAATCGTCCATTTCGTTATTCAACAAAAACCCAGCCCCTTTTACGGCAACTAACGATCCGTAAGAACCATTTAAAGTAGTGGTAATGGAAACGGCATTTCCATCGCGGTCTACAATGGAGAAATGTGTGGTTTCTTCGTGCTCTGCTCCTTTTATTTCTCCAGCCAAAACAGCACTACTTGGTGTTGCTGCTGCCCAGCTAAAGTTTGCCATACGGTTTTTGTTATAGTCGGCGCTCAACATTTGTTGTTGTGGAACCGCATAAAAATCAGGATCACCTAAATGTGTCGCCCGATCGGCATACACTCTTCTTTCAGCTTCTACCATTACCTGTACCGTTGAATCGGCATTATGCCCCCATTTTTTTAAAGGATAAGGCTCTACAGATTGGAGCAATTGGATTAAGGCTATACCTCCACTCGAAGTAGGCGGCATGGTAATAATTTTATAACCTCTATAATTCCCTGTAATGGGTTTACGCCAGGTAGCGTGATAATTTTTTAAATCTTCTTTTGTTATGAGTCCTTTGCCACGCTTCATTTCTGCTACAAGCGAATCAGCCACAGCGCCTTCATAAAAACCTGCCCTGCCTTTTTCCTGGATCTGTTTTAGGGTATTACCCAATTCTTGTTGAATCAGAAGATCATTTTCCTGCCAGGTTTTTTCTAAATTTACAAAGGCCGTTCCATTTGGATTAAAATCCATAAATTGTCTGTGCAAACTATTCAATTCACCAGCCTGCCGTTTGGTAATTTTAAAACCGTTTTGCGCCAGGTCTATTGCTGGCTGCAATACCTGAGCCCAGGAAAGCTTTCCATATTTCTTGTGTGCCTCTACCATACCATCTACTGATCCTGGTACGCCCGCAGCTAAATGACCATAAAGGCTTTTATCTACAATTGGATTGCCGGCCGAATCGAGATACATATCTCTGCTGGCTGCTGCTGCTGCTTTTTCTCTAAAATCTAAGGCATTTATTTCGCCGTTTGCACCGCGGTAAACCATAAAACCACCCCCACCAATATTCCCCGCGTTTGGGTAAACCACAGCCAGCGCGAACTGAACAGCAACAGCTGCATCAACTGCATTTCCTCCCTTTTTCAAAATAGCGATCCCCACTTGCGATGCTTCGGGATGGGCAGAAACCACCATTCCATTTTTATATTCACCACTGTTGTTTTTGCCCAATTGCCCGGTTACACAACCAGCCAATAACAGCACAACACTTAGGTATGTTAATGATCTTTTAAAGTTATTGAGGGGCCTTATAGCTTTCTGCATCCTTATATATTTTTTCGATTACCGCATTGTTTTTCTCGGTAATCACCTTTCTTTTTAAACTTAATTTTGGGGTAAGCTCGCCACCGTCAATGCTCCACTCTTTAGGTAACAGTGCAAATCTTTTTACCTGTTCCCATTTACCAAAACCCACATTCGCAGCTTCAATAACCTCGTTATATTTAGTGAGTACCTGTTCGTTTTTAATAATCTCTTCATTCGACGTAAAGGTAATGCCTTTTCTGCCTACCCAGGTTTTTAAGGTTTCGAAATTTGGAACAATGAGTGCAGAAGGGAATTTTCTGTTTTCACCCAGAACCATAATCTGTTCGATAAAAATTGATTCTTTATATTTATTCTCCAGCATTTGTGGTGCTACGTATTTACCACCTGCTGTTTTAAACATTTCCTTTTTACGGTCGGTGATTTTTAAAAAGCGACCATAAACCAATTCTCCAATATCTCCGGTATGGAACCATCCTTCCTGATCAACCGCCTCATCAGTTAAGTCAGGTCGGTTGTAATAACCTTTCATCACCTGATGTCCTCTGGTTAAAACTTCTCCATCTGGTGCTATTTTAACTTCCACACCTTTAATTACTTCACCAACCGTACCAAACATGGTTCCGCCTAAATGGTTAACCGTTATTACTGGTGAGGTTTCGGTTAGTCCATAGCCTTCAAAAACAGGCATACCAGCCGCCCAGAAGATTCTGGCTAAACGCGGATTTAGTGCCGCCCCACCGGATACGATCACTACAATTTCGCCGCCCAATGCTTCCTGCCATTTTTTGAAAACAAGCTTACGGGCAATACCCAGTTTGAAGTTATACCAGGCACCCGCATCAATGGTATATTTTTCTGCTAAAGCTACCGACCAGAAGAAAATTCCTTTTTTAATTCCTGTTAATGCTTTACCCTTTTCCATTATCTTATCATACACTTTTTCGAGAAGTCTTGGAACGGTAGAAAACACATTGGGTTTTACATGCTGAATGTCGGCGACAATAGTTTCCATACTTTCGGCATAGTAAATTTCTGTGTGATTGAACAGATATAAATAAATGATCATCCGCTCGAAAATGTGTGATAAAGGCAGAAAACTTAAACCTTTTTTAACGCCTTCTGGTATAACTACAGCCGAGTTTACAAAATTTGCGACTAAGTTATTGTGTGTTAACATTACTCCTTTTGGTGTTCCTGTTGTACCAGAAGTATAAATTAAGGTTAAAACATCTTCGGGTTCCACTTTTGCGCGATATTCTTCCAAATTAATATCCGTATTCGCCTTTCCCAGTTCAATTAACGTATTCCAGTTTTCGGTTTCCGTAATTTCGTTAAAACTATAAATCTTAATATCCGGGTTTATGGCATCGGCACAAGGTTTAATTTTTTTATACAATTCTTCATCCGCTACAAAAATAATGGAGATTTCTGCATCTTTTAGGATAAACTGAATATCGTGCTCGGCTAAAGTTGGATATAAAGGAATCTGATAAGCTCCGATCTGGTTGGCTGCAAAATCGGCAATATTCCACTCAGGCCGGTTATGAGACATTACCGCAACCCTGCCCCCTTTGCCTATACCCTGTTTAATTAATCCACGGCTTAAGTTATCTACAGCGGCACAAAAATCGACTGTACTATAATTTATCCATTTTCCGTTAATTTTTCCGCTGATGAATTCCTGCTTAGGATTTTCGAGGCTGTATTTCAAAAGATCAAAAACCCGTATAATTTCTGCCGCCATATGAATTGTATTATTTGGTTAAGTTAAAAAAATCAAACATAATGATTGCTACCTATTATGCTTTTTTAATGAAAATGACACCTCGTAGTTATTAAAACGCTGTATTTACTTTCTGTTAAAATATTTTAATAAACTTAGCGATTACAAAATTACTATGCAAGCATTGTTTTTATCCAACTGAATTTTTACCTAAAAAATATAATCGGCATTAAAGTTGCTAGGGGATATACTTTAAATTTTAATAAAAAAGTACTATGAAAAAATTATTTACAATTTTAGGATGCATTGCATTATTTGCATTAACAACAACTAGCGTTCAAGCGCAGAATTACAAAAACGCCATTGGTGGTCGTTTTGGAAGTTACAACGGTGTTTCTTTTAAAACTGGCCTAAATAAAGGCGCAATGTTGGAGCTAATTGGTAATTTTAGAAGTAACAGCGGTTTTAGCTGGGTACAATTAACAGGCTTATATGAAGTTTATAATCCAATTAAAGGTGCTGATGGCTTAAATTGGTACTACGGTGGTGGTGCAAGTGTTGGTTCTGTGAAAAATAAAGTTATTGATGAAAGCGACATTTACTTAGGTTTAAACGGTGTTTTAGGTTTAGATTATAAATTTAAAGGCGCTCCAATTAACTTATCATTAGATTGGATTCCTACTTTAAGATTAACTCCTGATACTGATTTTTACAGTGGAGACGTTGGTTTAGGCGTTCGTTTTACTTTCTAAACATTAGAAAAAATTAAAAAAAAACCGTTAAGAAAACTTTTCTTAGCGGTTTTTTTGTGTCAAACTTTTAACGCTTGAAGATTCTGTTTAGGTTTTAGATATACCTTCCAGGCTAGCGCATGGCGCTTGGCGCTAAACGTAAATTAAAGACATAAAAAATGCCGTGAGAAATTAATCTTATGGGATTTTTTATACATACTGTTTTAACTTTAATTGATATTTTAATTATTGATAACACAAGGTAAGCCGTGTTTGGAAACTCATTGCTACATTTTTATTGTTACACCGTGCAGGCACCCAGTTCGGACAGGTTTCTAATAATTTGATCAGGTTACGATCCAATTGCGTATAATCTTTAGGTAGTTTGTTGGAAATACCAACGTTTTTTACACGGCCGGAAGCATCTATTATAAAAGTTGGAAGAACATTTGATTGTAAACGACCATTATTTACTCCATTTAATGAAACATTTGACATAAATTTATAAAATTTAGCAATTCCACCTGGATACTCTGGCATTGTATCTACTTCTGAATACACGAAGAACTTCAATTGTTTGTTATAATAACCCTTACAAGATGCTTGTTGCGCCAAAACTTGATTATCCTTCAAAAATGAAAAGGTTAAAAGGTATAATATAAACAGAAAGAGCTTTATCATATTCGGTATTTGTTAAACAAATATCTTCAATAAAAAATCCTGTAAGAAATTAATCTTACAGGATTTTTATGATGTTTTATATTAACTGTAAATTGAAAACTTTTAACTGAAAATTAACTAAACACCAGTCCATTTTTTTAACACTGCTTTTTGTGCTGGAGTCGCATTTTCGTTTACTGTGGTTTTTAAACGCACACCAGGATTTTCTTTCAAGGTTAAAGAGATTTCTTTTTCAAGACCGTCGCGTCTAACCTTAACTTTCAATATATCGCCAATATTCTTTTTACCTACCAATGGGATTGCATCTAAAGAAATCATCGGGCTTTTTAACCTTACCGTTGCTAGTGCATCACTTAGTGAGGTATCATCTAAACCGAGTACCACATCATTTACGTTTAACCCGCTGATCCAGGCGGCAGAATTTCTTGTGGTAGATGTAATCACCAAACCATCGTTGGTCAACTGGCCAGCAGCACCTGTAACTGGTTTGCCCGGAGTAGCATTCTCAGTCGATACATTTACACCCGCATAACCGAAGTATTTTACATATTCAACATCATCTACTCCATTCACATATTTTGCCCAGAAATTGGTAAAACTGATTCCAGCTATTTTCTCCACCATTGCTTTAAACTCTGCGTCGGTGTAACCGCGTTTTAAAGTTTTGCATTGCAGGTACATGGCTTTCATTACATCATCTAAGCTTTTGGCACCTTTAGTAGCGTTGATAATTTCGAGATCCATTAAAATGCCAATCACTTCACCCTTATTATAATAAGAGATTGAATTGTTTTTGGAGTTCTCGTTCGGGCGATAGCCTATAATCCATGCATCATAGCTAGACGAAGACGCCGATTGGTATTTGGCACCCGGGGTATTTAAAACCGTACCTACACCACCAGCTAAATCCTTCAAAAATTCGTCCACGTCGGTAAAACCGGCACGGTGCATATATTTGTTCTCGTAATAAGAGGTAAAACCTTCGGCAACCCAAAGATTAGTGGTGTAATTTTCGTTATCGTAATCAAACGGACCTAAAGCGACAGGTCGCAAACGTTTCACATTCCATAAGTGGTGATACTCGTGTGCAACCAAACTTAAAAAGCCTTTATATCCTTCAGCGGTATTGTAAGCATTTCTTGTAGCACCTAAAGTAGTAGAGTTTAAGTGCTCTAAACCACCTCCACCTTTTAAGAAATTATGAACAATAAAGAGGTAATATTTATTCGGGTTTTCACCATAAACTGCAGTTTCTTTTTCAACAATTTTGGCCATATCTACTTTTAGCTTCTCTTTATCATAATTACCGCCACCATACATGGCTACTTCGTGACGAACGCCCGCGGCAGTAAATTCGAAAATATCCTGATTGCCCACTTCAATAGGGCTGTCGTAAAGAATATCAAAATCTGTAGCTTTATAAGTAAACTGCTCACCCGCAACCGGAGTTAAACCAGTAGAAACTTTGCTCCAGGTATTAAAAGGAATAATTTTTACCGTACTTGGCGATTTGATCATGCCATCAGGATGCATAAAAATGCCTGTTGGGGATAAGAAAGCATGAGATTCGTCGATAAATGGTGTACGTACTGAAATTTCAAATGCATAAACACGGTAATTGATCCGGATATTAGTAGCCTTTGCCGAGAAAATTCTCCAGGTATTTTTCCTTACCTTTTCAACCTTAACCGCTTTACCTGCTGCAGTAGCCTTAAATTCTTCTACACTTTTTTCAAACTCGCGAACCAAATAAGAACCCGGGGTCCAAACGGGCATTTTTACATCTACATAATCTTTTACCAAGCCAGAAATATTCATCTGAACTTCAGCATAATGTGCCTGCGGCTCTTGAAAAGAAACCTCAAAACCTATTTTTACCTGCGCCTTCGCTGCCATAATACACGTTAGTAGTAAAACTAAACTTAAAATTGATTTTTTATTAAACATATTCACTGTGTTTTGCTGCAAATTTAGATTTATTGATGAGGTTTTAATATAAAATAGCTAAATGTGGTGTAAAATAGTTGTTTCCGTCCGTATTGCATTAGGTGTTCAGCGATTGGCTGAAAATGGCGAGAACTTAACCTATAACGTCATCAAAGCCCAACTTATTGAGTTAGACTTATTATCTTGCACCCTAACTATGGATTTCCGACTTCAGACTTCGAACTAAAATCGGTAACATCCTTAATACAACAAATTTAGGACTAAACTATTTGAATATTTTTACGCTCTAATTCTGGAACATTAATCTTATTTTAATGTTTGGAATACGCACACACAAATATAAACATGAAGAAAAGATATATTATCTATGCTGTTTTAGCTATAGGCCTGGCCTATCTGGTATATTACAGAATTAACGCAAATAAAAAACTTGAAGGAAAAGGTGGCGCATCTGCAGGAGCAGGAAAAGGTAAAGACGGTGGTAAAGGAGGTTCTTCTGCGCCATTGGTAGTTGATGGAATCATCGTAAAACCGGTATCGTTTGACAACGATTTGGAAGTAACGGGCGCCATTGATGCAAACGAATCGGTTGTATTGAAAAGTGAAGTATCAGGATTGGTTACCGGAATTTATTTCCAGGAAGGTACAACAGTAAGTAAAGGAAGTGTGCTGGTAAAAGTAAACGACAGAGATATACAGGCGCAATTGCAGGATGCGCTGACCAAACAAAAGCTTTCTGGAACAAACGAAAACCGGGCAAAACAATTGTTGGCCAAAGGGGCAATCAGTCAGGAAGAATACGACACCTCACTTGCAGATTTAAAATCGTTGCAGGCACAAGCGCAATTAATCAGGGCGCAGCTGGCCAAAACGACTATCCGGGCACCTTTTACAGGCCGGGTGGGTTTACGCAGTATTTCTGCTGGTACTTATTTAACACCTGCTACGGTAATTGCCAACCTGGTGAGTACCAACCCGGTTAAAGTTACCTTTTCTGTTCCGGAGAAATATGCAGGACAGATTAAAGTGAATTCTGAAATCATATTTACTACCGATGGTTCTTCCAAAGAAAATAAAGGAAAAGTTTATGCGATAGAGCCAGGGATTAATGCCGCTACGAGAACATTACAAATCAGGGCACTGGCACCAAATGCAGACAATGCGCTATTACCAGGATCTTTCGCCAAAATTAAACTTGCGCTAAATACCCTTCAAAATGCTATTCTCATTCCAAACGAAGCCGTTGTTCCGGTATTAAAAGGAAAAATCGTGTACATCCAAAAGAATGGTAAAGCAAAGGAAGTTAAGGTAGAAGCCGGTACGCGTACCGATGAAAACATTGTGATTACATCAGGATTAAAAGCTGGCGACACGGTGTTAACCACCGGATCGATGGCTTTAAAAAAAGATGCCCCTGTAAAAGTTCATTTGGTTAAAGAATAATTATGAGCATCTCAACCACGAGTATAAAAAGGCCGGTTCTGGCCATTGTGATGAACTTATTGATTGTCCTTTTCGGGATAATCGGCTATACCTTTTTGGGTGTTCGTGAATACCCTTCAATTGATCCAACCGTAGTTTCAGTAAGAACCTCTTATCCTGGGGCCAACTCCGATATTATCGAATCGCAAATTACCGAACCTTTAGAAAAATCGATCAATTCTATCGATGGGATCCGGAATATTTCTTCATCGAGTAACCAGGGAACGAGCAATATTACCATAGAGTTTAACCTTGATAAAAATATCGAAGAGGCAGCAAATGATGTGCGTGATAAAGTATCGCAAGCTGCCAGAACTTTACCTAAAGATATTGACGGTTTACCAGTTGTAAGTAAGGCCGATGCCAACTCTGATCCGATTTTATCGATGACGATCCAAAGCGATAAACGCAACACATTAGAGTTAAGCGATTTCGCTGAAAACGTAATTGCCGACCGTATCCAAACCATCCCGGGGGTAAGTAGTGTACAAATCCAAGGGCAAAGGAAATATGCTATGCGGATCTGGATGGATCCAAATAAACTCAGTGCTTACGGCTTAACCTCGCAAGATATTGTTACTGCATTAGACAATGAAAATGTAGAGCTCCCTTCAGGAAAAATTACCGGGGCTACTACTGAATTAACGGTTAAGACCTTAGGAAAACTGACAGACGAAAGTCAGTTTAACAACTTAATCTTAAAAGCCGACAGCAATCAGGTAGTTAAACTTAAAGATGTTGGTTATGCAGTTTTAGGGCCAGAAAACGAAGAAACTATTCTTCGCGAATCTGGCAGACCGATGGTGGCCATTGCCATTATCCCTCAGCCAGGAGCCAATTACCTCGATATCAGTAAAGAATTTTACAAACGTTTTGATAAATTAAAAGCTGACATTCCACAGGACATTAAGCTAAAAGTAGCTTTAGATAATACCTTGTTTATTAAACGTTCGGTAACAGAGGTGGCCGAAACCATTGGTTTATCACTGATACTGGTAATTTTGATCATCTATCTCTTTTTTAGAGATTGGGCCATTGCTTTCAGGCCGTTGATCGATATTCCAGTCTCGTTAGTTTTCACTTTCTTCATCATGTATGCCTTTGGCTTCTCCATAAACGTATTGAGTTTACTAGCCATTGTACTGGCTACAGGCCTGGTGGTAGATGATGGTATCGTGGTTACGGAAAATATCTTTAAAAAAGTTGAAGAAGGTATGTCGCCTTTCGAAGCAGCAATAAAAGGATCAAATGAAATCTTTTTCGCGGTAATTTCGATTTCTATTACACTTGCAGCAGTATTTTTGCCGGTAATTTTCTTACAGGGTTTTGTTGGTCGTTTATTCAGGGAATTTGGTGTGGTAATTGGCGCTGCCGTATTGGTATCTGCCTTTGTATCCCTCACCTTAACCCCGATGTTGAATGCCTACCTGATGAAAAAAGGCGGACATAAACCATCAAGGTTTTACAATTGGACAGAGCCTTACTTTGTTAAGCTAAACGATGCCTACGAATCGAATTTGAATAAGTTTTTAGATAAAAGGTGGCTTTCCATTCCGATTATTCTGGTATGTATGGGCTTAATTTTCTTATTCTGGAAGATTTTACCAAAGGAAACTGCCCCTTATGATGATAGAAGTGCAATCAATATCAACGTAACGACACCAGAAGGTGCATCTTTTACCTATACGGATAAGTTTATCATGAAACTGAACCAGTTGGTGATTGATTCTGTTCCGGAGAAAAATGTGAATATTACCATCACCTCACCGGGTTTTGGTGGTTCGGGTTCGGTAAATTCTGGTTTTGTGAGGATGGGCCTGATAGATCCGGAAGAACGTGAGCGTTCGCAAAAAGATATTGCAGATATGCTTACCAGGGTGACTAAAAAATATACCGAAGGTAAAACCATCGTTAACCAGCAACCTACGATTTCCGTTGGACGCCGTGGTGGATTACCCATTAGTTACATCATTCAGGCACAGAATTTTGAAAAGCTACGCGAGAAAATCCCGTTGTTCATGGATGCAGTGGCCAAAGACCCTACATTTACCGTTTCGGATGTGAACCTGAAATTTAACAAACCCGAAATTAACCTAACCATAGACCGTGATAAGGCCAAGAATTTAGGGGTTTCGATTTCTGCCATCGCACAAACCTTAAATCTGGGGTTAAGTGGACAAAGGTTTTCGTACTTTTTTATGAACGGGAAACAATACCAAGTAATTGGTCAGTTTGATCGGGGCGACAGGAAAGACCCATTGGATTTAAGTTCGGTTTATGTACGTAACGATAAAGGCGAACTGGTTCAGCTCGACAACGTGGTTACTGCAAAAGAAGAAAGTAGTCCGCCGCAACTGTACAGGAACAACCGTTTTATTGCAGCAACCGTTTCGGCAGGTTTAGCACCAGGAAAAAGTATCGGCGAGGGTATAGATGCGATGGATGCCATTTCTAAAAAAGTATTGGACGAAACTTTTTCTACTGATTTAAGTGGAGAATCGCGGGATTTTAAAGAAAGTTCATCAAATACTTTCTTCGCCTTTGGTTTAGCCCTTCTATTGGTTTATTTAATCCTTTCTGCACAGTTTGAGAGTTTTAAAGACCCGATTATCATTATTTTAACCGTACCAATGGCCGTTGCCGGTGCATTTTTATCGCTGTGGCTCTGCGGACAAAGCTGGAATATTTTTAGCCAGATCGGAACCATTATGTTAATTGGACTGGTAACCAAAAATGGTATTTTAATTGTTGAATTTGCCAACCAGTTGAAAGAAAAGGGTACTCCGATCCCAGAAGCCATCCGTGAAGCTGCTGTTTCGCGTTTGCGCCCGATTTTAATGACCAGTTTGGCCATTGCCATTGGTGCTTTACCTATTGCCTTAGCTTTAGGTGCCGCTGCAAAAAGCAGGATGAGTATGGGAACCGTAATTGTAGGTGGAACATTGTTCTCACTGGTATTAACCTTATTTGTAATCCCGGCCATTTACTCTTATTGGGCAAAGCCATACAAACCAAACAAAGAATTAAAAGAAGCCCATCGTTTTGAACAAGAAGCTTTACACACCGAAGAATAAGATGAGCAAAAAATTAAAAATATTGATCCTGTTGTTAAGCCTGTCGCTTTCGGGCTTCGCACAAGAAAAACTGAGCTTACAGGAGGCCATCACCATTGCCTTACAGAATAATTACGACATCAAAATCAGCAAAAACCAGATCGATATTGCAAAGAACAATGCCAATATCGGTAATGCGGGAATGTTGCCCAATTTAACCGGAAGTTATACCAATGGCGGAAGTATCCAAAACACCCGTCAAACACCTGCAACAGGCCCTGACCGGGTAATTACAGGTGCAAAAAGTACCAATAACAGCTATGGTGCCGATTTAAACTGGACCATTTTTGATGGTTTTAGCATGTTTGCAAATTATGACCGTTTGAAAGAATTGCAAAAGCAGGGCGAATTAAATTCCCGCTTAACCATTTTAACCACTGTTGCCGATGTAATTAATGCATATTATGATGTAGTGAGGCAACAACAACTGGTTATTGCTGCTGATAGTGCCATGGATGTTTCGGTATTGCGTACCAATATTGCTAAAACCAAATTGCAGCTTGGTCGTGGTTCTAAACTCGATGTATTAACCGCACAGGTTGATTACAATACAGATACTTCAAATTACCTGCAAACCAAAAATGCTTTACAGGTAGCTAAAATTCGTTTAAACCAATTAATGGTTCGTGATATTGGAACAACATTCTCTGTAGAGCCGAATATAGATGTAGATAAAGGCATCTTATATAGTAAAATGGCCGAAATGGCCGGGCAGCAGAACCCAAATGTTCAAAATGCGTTTATTAATCAACGTATTGCTTCCTTAAATTTAAAATCTATACGTGGAGCTCGTTACCCGTCAGTTAGCCTAAACTCTGGTTACAGCAGGGCAAACAGTACCAGCCCAACAGGTTTTAACCAGAAATTTGCTGCTAATGGATTTACTTATGGTGTAACGGCAAGTATCAACTTATTTAATGGTTTTTTACAAAGGCAAAATGAGCGAAATGCCAGGATAGATATTGAAAACTCGAGCTTAACCTTAAGCAAAACCAAACTCGATGTAAGTTCGCAATTGCTTACAGCATATCAAAATTACAGCACTTACCTCGATCTGATTAAATTAGAACAGCGCAATGTAGATATTGCAAAAGAAAACCTTGATATCACGCTGGCAAAATACCGGTTGGGTAGTATCGCTCCTTTAGAACTAAGAGAAGCACAGCGTAATGCCATCGATGCGCAAAACCGTTTCATTGAAATGCAGTATCAGGCAAAAATTGCCGAAACGAACTTAAAAGCAATTAGTGGAAATATAGATTTATCGAAATAGTTTTATTGATTCAATGGTTATTCCTGACTC
>NZ_JADCNK010000031.1:0-42317 GCF_014947265.1 Pedobacter sp. MR2016-19 | reverse complement strand
GATGTGCTGAGTAAAGGTTAGTTTCTGGTAATAAGATTTATAGTTCGAATCTTTTGCTGTATTATCTTATTAGGTAAATCAGCTCCCCTCCTTATTGCAAGGAGGGGCTGGGGGTGGTTTTTTGAAATATATAATTCCAAACACTGTGTTGGCGTCTGAATTTTTTGCCATCAAGTCTGGAATTTTGCAGGTACATCCACATGGTAGCTTCAGCAGGAGTGAGGTTGTTTCTCAGCTCCTTTCTTTTCTCTTTTAGCTGTTTAAGATTATGGATTGCCATGATTTAATATCATCATTTTTAAATTAATTTTGCTTAGTTACCACCCCCTTGCCCCTCCTAAAACAGGAGGGGAGTAGCAACTACTGGGGGGCATATGCTAAATTAACCTTTTTTTGTGCTGCTATCGAAATTTGTATATTTACTGAACTAAGGTATCAAATCCCGCCCTCTGGCGATAACTGGCCCATTACCGGCAATTTTAAAGAACATGTTATGAGAAGAACATTTTTTCTGATTACAATTGGATTGTTATTATTTAATCTCGCTTTTGGTCAATCTAATCATTATAAGCAACTTGACAGCTTATTTGGCGCGCTCTATAAGCAGAAAATGTTTAATGGGAATGTGCTGATTGCAGACAAAGGGAAAATCATATTTGAAAAAAGTTATGGCCTTGCTAATGAGCAAACCGGGCAAAAAATTAATAACCAAACCATATTTGAGTTGGCATCTGTTTCCAAACAATTTACTGCTATGGGAATTGTTTTGTTGGAAAAACAAGGAAAACTGAACTATGACGACAAAATTTCAAAATATATTCCCGAACTAGCTTTCTACGGGAACATCAGCATCAGAAATTTACTTAATCACACTGGCGGGCTTCCCGACTATATAGAATTTTTTGAACAAAAGTGGGGTAAAACAAAAATTGCTACCAATCAGGATATTGTAAATGTCTTCGCGAAATACAGACCAAAAGCTATCTTTCAACCCGGCGAAAAATACGAGTACAGTGATACAGGGTATACTTTATTAGCGTTGATCATAGAAAGAGTATCAGGTAGGGCATTTGGACAATTTTTGAGTGAAAACATCTTTCAACCATTAAAAATGAAAAATACGTTTATCTACAGAAGTAGATTTGAACCAAAAAAAATAGATAATTATGCTCTTGGTTATGTTACAGATAGCTTAGGACATAAAGTGCTTCCCAATAGTTTTGGGAAAGAATTTTACACTTATTATCTGGATGGAATTGTGGGCGATGGAACAGTAAATTCTACAACAGCAGATCTGTTAAAATGGGACAGAGCACTTTATACCGATAAATTGATAGATTCAAAAGATAAAGAACTCCTATTTGATTCTGTAAAAACCAACGATGGAAAAGAGACTAATTATGGATTTGGGTGGTTCGTAGGGAATTCGAAAAAATATGGCAAAATCGTCTATCATTCCGGAGGTTGGCCAGGGTATTCCACTTATATAGAAAGGCATTTAGATAATGATAAAACGGTAATAATCCTGCAAAATCATTCGGAAGCAAAAATAAATTCATTTTTGCAAAAAGTAAGAACGATCTTGTATAATTAATCTTAACACAAGAAAATGTATGCTTTTTAAGGGGCGACCAGGATCGTTGATTGATCTAAATTTTAGTTTTAGCTTTTCAAAGACGCGGCTCCTTTTTTTGTTCAATATTCATCAGCCATAATCTTTTACCCCTGGTTGTGTCCTGTAAGATACCTAAGCTTTTTTCATCATTATCTTATCAATTCCGATTCATATTTCTGCATTATATGGTGGTATAAGAGCGATTTTACCAGGATCTTCCATAAACTAAAGATTCGATCTAAGCTTCTTTACATCATCGGGTGCATGTGTTATTATCATGCCTATATTGGCCATGGGAATTAAGGTAGCTGTCTGAACCAATTTCATTCTTATCACCTCAGTACTCCTCCACAGAGCCGTGTTTTTCTCTGGCAATAGTAAACGGCAGGGAAGCTTAACTAACAATATATCAATATTTTGCCGCTTTTAGTTAATATACGATCAGAATGGCCGCCTTTTGTGTTGTATATTTAAATATTACATATTTTTTATACAACACTGTAATAAAATCCGGAATGAAGTGGGCCCACGCCTTACCATTTTTATTCTGAATGCGGAGGTGTATTGTAAAATCTTTTATTTTAAGTATTAACGCATCATAAAAATATTTTTCACGAACAACCTGTCGATCTTCTGAGGAAATCAACCCCTATAAAGATGAGTACGCTGTGTGATGAAATTTAATCAATCTATAAACCTAATCAACTAAAAAACCAAAATGAAGAAACAAATTTTATTATTCCTGATCATTGTATCGTTATCAGGCTGTAAAAATGAATTCAACGCCATTCAGCCCACTAAGCTGCAAAATCAGGCCGGAATGGCAGCAGTTGCAGCTGCTGCTCCTGAAGTTTATATTCCGCAGGAACTCAGCTCGAATGATTTTAATAATTCGGCCAGCACATGGAGTTGGTCAAGATCCCGCACTTCGGATCACTTTATTGTTTTCTGGGCTAAACCCTATGGCACTAACGATCCAAATTCAACCGCTGTACCAGCAGCATATCGGGTGAACATTACCGACCTGCTGAGCAAAGCGGAAGGCTTTTTTCAATTAAATGTAACTCAATTAGGTTTTGCTAATTTAGCTACATCCAATCTGAATAGATATAAGATGATGATCTTTATCAAATATCAAACAGAATGGCTGGCTACTGGTTCTGGCTATGATAACGTAATTGGTGCCCTGTGGGTTAGCCCAGCTACCATGCAGCCGGTTGGTCATGTCATCGGTCATGAGATTGGGCATAGTTTTCAATATCAGGTTTTTGCTGACCAGGGGGTTGGCGGGTTCCGCTATGGGTTTGGCGGTAATGGCGGTAACGGCTTTTGGGAGCAAACGGCTAATTTTCAGGGATTCCAGAGCTATCCGTCGACGGTTTTTACCGCCTATGATTTCACGGTCTACAAGGATAATTACCACCGCCATGTTCACCATGAATGGTATCGTTATGCCAGTTACTTTATTCTCTACTATTGGGAATTTAAAAGAGGACGTGATTTTGTCGGAAAATTATGGCGCGAGTCTCGCCAACCGGAAGATCCTATCCAGGCATATATGAGGCTTAATGGTATTAATGTAGCTACTTTTAATGGAGAAATCTACGATCAGGCTGTAAGATTTGTGACCTGGGATATTCCTTCACTCCGGTCTTACGGTACCAATTACCATGGCGCTCAAACGTGGAATTATACCACGCTGAGTGACGGAAGCTACCAGGTAGCCTATAATCGTGCACCGGGTACTACTGGTTACAATGTTATCCCTTTAACCGTTCCTGCCGCAGGTACGGCTGTATCAACCGTGTTTACCGGTATGGTTAATGCGCCCGGGTATAATCAGGTGGCAAATCCGGCAAGAGCAGGTTGGCGCCATGGATATGTTGCACTTTTAAATACAGGAGAACGCAGGTATAGCGGAATGTGGACCAACAACGCAACGAGTAGCTTTACTGTGCCGGCTGGTACTGTAAAATTATGGTATGTAGTAACTGGAGCGCCGACTACCTATGCACCACATCCATGGGATGAAAACGAAGCCAATGATGACCAATGGCCTTACAAGGTAAAATTCACGAACAGTTCTGTGTTGTAAGACATCGCTAAATAATAGGTTTTATGTAAATTAAGATCAGGCCGTCTCATATTTGTTGAGGCGGCTTTTTTTTACGTTAGCCTGGTAACTTCTTTAAGAACGCTTGCCTATCACCTTGGCCAGATCAATTACAACAGGAGATTACCGGAATTTAATATTGAAAATCTCATTTTAATTCATCATCTGGTCGATTCCTTTTTTTGCTTTTCCCGTTAGTAATACTTACTATTGATTACACACAAAAACAATATACAGATGAAACGTTTACAATTAAAGAAGGGGTATTTTCTGATGCCCTGCGTAAGGGGTATGATGTGCTTACTACTCTCCAGCTGGCTAGTGCCGGCAAATGCACAATTTTCGGGAGATCGAAATGAAAAGGAGTATTATAACAGGATCTTTTCTATACTTAATGGAAGAATGGGGCCTATTGGTAACACTGATGTCACCTATTACACAGGAGATTTTTACCCGGAAATTAAAGGTAAGATAAAATCTATTGGCAATACTGATATCACGTATTACACCGGAGATTTTTATCCGGAAATTAAAGGTAATGTAAAATCTTTTGGGAAAACTGATATTACTTATTACACCGGAGACTTTTACCCGGAAATTAAAGGTAGGATAAAATCAATAGGTGCAATAGATTTGATTTATTACACTGGAGATTTTTATCCTGAGCTTAAGGGAAAGCTAAAATCAGTAGCTAAAACTGAGGTGACCTATTACACCGGTGACTTCTATCCAGAAATTAAAGGTAAACTTAAGGCTGTTGGCGATACGAATATTACTTATTATACAGGAGACTTTTATCCAGAGCTTAAAGGTAAACTAAGAGCTGTTGGCGATGCCGAGATCATTTATTACACCGGAGATTTTTATCCAGAGCTTAAAGGTAAAGTAAAATCAGTGAATGGGAGTTTTCCTGAAAGCATTTTGTTCCTTTTTCCCGAACTGGGCATAACCAATTAGCATGTTGAGGAGGTCGGAAAATAAAGTATGTACCGGTAGTAGTGTTAAGCTTAGCAACCTGAGTTCGATTAATAATGTGCTTTAATTTGGGTTATTTGGAACCTTGCATGAACGGTCGTCACCCTGAGCTTGTTTCAGGGTCTTTATAGCAAGGCGGTTTAACAGGAAAGATGCTGACCACGATTAGCTATTAGGCCTTTAAAACAATAAAAACTGCTAATAATAAATCCGATAGCTATGGGATGCGAGAAGGCTTTTTCAGCTGACAGCCTGTCCCGACCTTTCAGGAAAGCAACCTTATAACGATCGCTAACAGCCTGCGCTTTAAGATTCCCGCCTGCGCGGGAATGACGATCGTGCTAATGGATTCTGTCAATGGTAGGGGTAATTAATCGTTTAAAATCAATATGAAGGACAGGTGATTTAACGAATTAATAGGTCGTGAAGAATCGTCATTGCGAGAAGGCTTTTTCAGCCGACGAAGCAATCTTACAACGATCGCTAACAGCGTGCGCTTTAAGATTCCCGCCTGCGCGGGAATGACGATCGTGCTAATGGATTCTGTCAATGGTAGTAGTAATTTATTTTATAAAATCAATATGAAGGATAGGTGATTCAACGAATTAATAGGCCGTGAAGAATCGTCATTGCGAGGCACGAAGCAATCTTACAACGATAGCTAACAGCATGCGCTTTAAGATTAGCTTCGCTGAGCACTACGTGGTTCCCGCCTGCGCGGGAATGACGACCGTGCTAATGGATTCTGTCAATGGTAGAGCTTAGAATTTTCAATACATCGGAGCGTTGATGACAGATATACAAGGGGCGTCCTAATAAAGTACATTAATTTTAAAACATTAATCGAACTCAGGTTAGTATGATCGTATTTAAATTCTAAACAAAAAAGGGGCAAAATTCTTTTAAAGATTTTTGCCCCTTTTTACTTTTCAAATCGCTGTTTATTTTTCCGGATCCAGCACCTGGTTTATCGTTCGTACAATATCCTGCAGGTGGTATTTCTCCAAACCCTCGCGTTTCGGAAGCACGGCTTCAATATCGCCTTTGAGTTCTGTCAAATGCATTTTCACCAGTGTAGAAATGTCATTCGCCTGCACATCAACGATATTGTATTGCTGCATTTGTTGTGCGGTGTAGCCTCCTGCAGCTGTTGCTGTCAGCATTTTTTTCAGGTTATCTACATAAGCTTTCTGGAGGTTACGCCGGTAAAGGTCAATTTGCTGACCATCATAAAGCTCAGACCACACGCCTTTTTTCATATCAGAAAAAAGTTCGTCTATGGTATAGGTTGGGGTTTTGCTTAGCGTGGCATTGAGCAATTTATTTAATGAGCTGACTCCCATAACACTGCCCAGCATATCTTTTTGATAATTTAATATCAGCCGGGTCGGATCGGTAGCGATTTTGCCCGATAAGGAGCCCTCAATTAACCAGGTTGGTGTGCGGAACAACTGCTGGTTCAAAAAGGAAACGGCCTGCTTTTGAATCTGGGCCGGTACATTTTTATACACCAAACCTGGCTCATCAACAGTCTTTAAATCCGTATAAACACCGGCGATGTTTTTTGCAACGTGCCCCAGGTAACGTCTGTACTGACTGGCGACTTCGGCATACATTTCTTTTGCATTTCCATAACCTTCATTTTCCTCTTTTGTCCATTCTATCAAATTGGGCAAAATGCGTTTCAGGTTTCTGATGCCATATTCACTGGCCAGCATGGCATTGTCGCCCAGATCTTCGTTCTGGCTGCGCGGATCGGCAGGGTCTGCCTCTGTTCCAAACCATAGTCTCGGATTTGCAGCCACGCGTTTACTGATCATTTTACTCAACGGCCCGTGTTCATCTTCAGCTCTGGTATACTGGGGCATCCATTTGTAGCCCCATTCAATAGCCCACTTGTCGTAATCTCCAATCCTCGGATAAATCCCTGCTTTCCCAATGTGATCTTCTGGCTGTGCTACGTAGTTAAAACGTGCATAATCCATAATTGATGGCGTATGTCCGTTGGCTTCTACCCATTTCTTGTTGCGCAACAGCTCAACCGGTACAGTAGAGGAAGAACCGTAGTTGTGCATTAAGCCCAAAGTATGGCCAACTTCATGCGAGGAAACAAAACGAATAAGATCCCCCATCAGCTGATCGTCAAACTTCTTTCTGGCCCTTGGATCTACTGCTGCGGCCTGGATAAAATACCATTTACTAAGAATGCTCATGACGTTATGGTACCAGTTTACATGGGTTTCCAGGATCTCGCCACTACGCGGATCGTGCACACTAGGTCCGCTGGCATTTGCAATTACCGAAGGTTTATAAACGATGGCACTATGGCGCGCATCATCAATGCTCCAGGTAGAATCTTTCGGCGCTTCCTTTGCGATGATGGCATTTTTGAAACCTGCTTTTTCAAAGGCAACCTGCCAATCGTTCACACCTGCAATCAAATAAGGAACCCACTTTTTAGGGGTGGCAGGATCAATGTAGAAAATGATCTGCTTTTTAGGTTCTACCAGTTCTCCTCTTTTGTATTTTTCTACATCTGCATCTTTAGGCTCCATGCGCCAGCGTGTAATCATCACCTCACGTTTGATCCCTATCGGATTGGCATCAAAATCGACATAGTCTGCCGTAAAATAGCCAACTCTGGAATCTGAAAATCTTGGCTTCATGGGTATTTTAGGCAACAGCATGATAGAACTGTTCAGTTCCAGTGTGGCCGCTGAAGCACCGATTACTGCATCGCCGATAAGCGGGGATTTAGTATAGGTCTTTACGGCACGTACCTCAACATTAAGCGGGAAAGCTTTTACGCTTTCCAGGTACGACCTATCGGCGATGAGTACACCCAGTGATAAACCTCTTTTGGTAATGGTGTTAAAGTAAAAGAGCTCATTGTCACTGTTAAGGATGTCTGTCATCTCTATTACAGTGCCCTTTATTCCTGAAATTGAATCCTTTGCATAAGCTTTGATGTCAAATGAACTCAGTATAGGTTGGATATTAGAATTCATGACAGACCGGTTCATGCCGGTGCTGTCATTTGATCTTTCCTCAAAGGAGATGCTCCTGATAAATAGTTTATGGTTTGGGCCCTTTTCAAATCTGATTACGTTTTCATTAATCTGATCGCCTGCATATCCCATCATTAAGCCCCGTACGCCAGCGCCTGATTTACTGATGCGGCTAACAATCAAAATATCTCTCCCTAATATGGAGTCAGCAATTTCAAAAAAATACTTTTGCTCAATTTTGTGGACCTTAATCATGCCAGGGCTTGTAATCGCCTTATCCGTAATGACTTCTTTATAAGGTTTAGGTTCACTTACGGGCTTTGCCGCCTCTATCGTCTTCTTCGCCGGAATTTTGCTTTGCAGAGAATCTTTGGTTGTTTTCGGATTTTTTTCCTGCCCTTTTACCAGGCTTGTAACCATGAGTAATGTTGAGCAGAATATTAAAAATTTGTACATTTAGGTATAAATAATTGGTCTATTGGAATTTAAAAGTAATTGCTCTGAAATATACCGAAGGCATTTCTCCCTGTTCCGCCAGGTACTCCCTTAACCACCAGCGAAATGTTCTTGAAATAGCCGGAATTTGGCGTAAGTGTTAAGCTAAAGTTTGCCATCAGCAATTCACCGGTTGCTGCATTTCGCACTTCAAAATTGTATACCGTTCTGGTGGCAGCTTTGGTTGGGTATTTACTCCATGGAGAAATTTCCCGGTAAGCCAATGCTACAGGTGCTGTAACCGATGGAACATTAGTCCGGATAGGGGAGTCTGGCACATTTAAGGCGTCTTTTAAAATGACTTTCAGTACCGTGCTTTCTGACGACAGGTTTACAAACCGGATGTGCGAAACACTGTCTGCAGCTACAGGTGTTCTATCCGTCTGGATATAAGGGATATCCATTTCCGCCCGCAATATGGTGTCAGGTTTCAAGGCCGTGCCAAAAAGATACATGGAGTAATTCATCGGTTTGAGGGTATAAGTTCCGGATAAAAGCACATTCTTGCCATCTTTAGAAGAAACTGTTACCATTGCAGGGGATTCTGCCTTAGGGTAAATTAAAACACTACTTGCAAAATTTAGCGGAACGTTCAACTTTACGGCATCTTGCCCGGTCCATGCATTTACCACCCTTACTGTTGCAAACCGTTCTTTGTTTTCCTCCTTTTTGCAGGCTCCGATTGCCAGCACAAAAAGAAACATTAAGCTTAAATATCTTATATTCATTTTTCTATCTCTTAATTTGACTTCGTGATTAATTTTGTGAAATGCCGGATTTCGTAATTTCATCTAATGGGATCGGCATCGCGTAACGCTTATCATTTGGTGGAAGCGTATAAACCACACCATCTATTTCTCTGGATAGGGTGATATTAGCGCCCTCTACATTCAGGCGCCGCACATCAAACCACCTTGCGCCGCGGTACAACAATTCTCTTCTGCGCTCGAGTAAAACGAGGTCAAGTGCTGCTTCGGGAGTTGAGGCGCTGAGTACGGGAGCCAATCCAACTGGAAAACGCTTTGTAGCTATCATATTCAAAATTTCAAGTGCCGGCGCTACTTCTCTCTTCCGTGCCAGACACTCTGCTAAAATCAGGTAAACCTCGTCAGTTGCCAAACCGTTAAACGGCACATAGCGTAAGGCTATATTCTGGTACAAAGCTTTGACATACTTAGCCGGATCATTAGCACTCCTGATGAAAAAACACAGTTTTAATCTGAGGTCATCTTTATCGTAAAGGGCAATTTGCTTCGGGCTCACCTTCGACTTGAAAGTATAACCGTAATCGGAGTAGTTTAAGGCATAAAAATCGTAGCCAACAGAAGCGTCGCCATGAAAAGTTGTGTAAATCACTTCCGGATTCCCGCCCTCAAATGGCGTATTGGAATTTACGTCAAGGTTATTGTAGTCTAACAGCGTTCCCTTGATCTTTAAAGCCTCCCGTGCGCTTTCCATTGCCTTATCGTAGTTCATCATGCCCAAATGAACCCTTGCCAGCAAAGCCAGGGCCGCCACTTTAGAGCCTAATGTCGGTTTTGTAGTGGTCTCAGAACTAAAACTCATTTTTGCGGTTTCCAGATCAGACAAGATCTGAGCATAGGTAACCGCTATGGATGAACGCTGCAGAGGATTATTGGCATTTACCTCTAAAGGCAAAGGGATGCCCGGTGTAACTGCCGCATTTTTCGGGTCGTATGGCATCGCAAAAGCCTGTGCAATCTGGAAAAAAGTATGGGCGCGCAGAAAGTAGGCCTGCCCTTTAACATCCCCATATTTTGCCGCATTAGCAGGTGTTTTTGCCAATTCATTTAATCCTGTAATGATGGTGTTGGCGTACAGGAGCGTTTTGTAGGAATTGTTCCAGTCTAAAGAGGTTTGATAAACGGTCGGATTCCAGTTGTAACTGTTGCGAATGGGCTCCTCTTTCGACTGCCAGATACTGGTAGATAAATATTCGTATTCATCGCCACAGAACATGGAAAAGCTCTGGGTATTGTTGATTACCGAGAAGTTGTTTAATAGTCCTTCAAAATCGGCCAGGCTTTCCGGGATCAGGTTTGCCATTACCGGCTTTTTATCCAGAAATTCCTTTTTACAGCTTCCTAACAAAACAGATGCAACCAGTATAATGACAAAAAGTGATTTATTATAAAAAAAAGGCTTTTTCATATGTGTAAATTTGTTTTTAATGGTTATGAAGCTATCATGATTTTTTCACAAGTTTCTATCGTGCTTTAGTGTTCAAGAACTCGCAAGCTCGGTTTACTAATTAGTGTTTGTGATTGGCAAAATCATGATGGTTTCATATCTAATTTTTTAATGGGAGTAATTGATTACAATGTGGTTCTTAAGCCAAACGAATATTGTCTTGGTGATCTTGCTGAAGTTGGGAAATCCGGATCAATGGGAAGCTTTGTCGATTTCCACAACAGACCAATATTATTGGCATAGGCGTACACCTGGAGACTTTTGAAGGGCAGCTTTTTAAACTTTGTCTTGCTGATACTGTAAGAAAGCTGGATGTCCTGTAGTCTGAAACTGTCTCCTTTTTCTACCAGGGCATCCGACGAATCATAAGTGAGTTGTGCGTAGGTATTATAAGGGTAATTCGTCATTGCCGGAACATTAGTAACCAATTCATCACCTGGTTTTTGCCATCTGTTCGCAAAATCAGAGAAGAAATAATTGCCAAAGAAAAGGCTGTTGTAGTCCAGCGCCTGGCGTTTAAAATAATGCCCCAGGCGGTAGGCAATTAAAAATGATAAGGATAGGTTTTTGTAGTTAAAATCATTTCGGATACCGCCCGAAAATTTTGGGATATTATTGCCGATATATACAATATCCTGCTCATTAGCCGCACTAATTACCGAAGCCAGGTCAGTTGTGGCCACGCCATTGGAATAAATCATAGGTTGGCCAAGTCCATTTAAACCTGCGTAACGGTAAGTGAACAATGCGGAATAGGCATAACCCAGCCTTGGAATAGTAGAATTGTTCAATACTGAATTTCTCGGGTTTTGTTTGAGGTCGAGTTTAGTGATCTTATCTATTGCAGAACTGAGATTCAAACTTGTTGACCATGAAAAATCTTTACCGGATATTTGTCTTGAATTGAGGGAGAAGTCGAAACCTTGTGTCTTTACGTCAGCAAAATTCCCGGTGAAATTTATTACACCAACCTGAGGGGCAACGCTCTGTCCGGATATCAAATCGCGGGCATTCTTCCTGAAAAACTCAATACTACCGCTAATCAGGTTATTCTTGAATCCGAAATCCAATCCCAGGTTCGTTTGTTGTACTTTTTCCCATCTCAATTCTGCATTGGGCGGATTGTTGATCTGATAAAACGACCCCAAACCGGAATTATTTCCTGCTGATAAGCTGGCAATTGTTTTTGCTGAAGCGCTGGGACTGGTATTTCCACTGTAGCCGTTAGTGAGGCGTAGCTTTAACATCGGAAGCCAGTCTATATGGTAAAATGATTCGCGGTTAATTATCCAGGCCACACCAGCAGACCAAAGCGGCACCCCTTTTTGATTCGACGCTACACCAAAAAGATTGGATTCGTCTTTACGGGCACTCGCCGAAATAATATATTTATTCCGATAGGAATAAGAAGCATTGGCAAATAGCGAAACAAACCGGTTAGTGGTATTGTTATTTGCAAATTGTATGGGTATAGTGCTGTTTGCACCGCTAAATATAGTTTGATAGATCATATTTTGGTTCACGCGCTGATAGGTGTCAAACTCTTTGATATAACCAAGCTCTTGCCTTGTAGAGCCCACATTGTTAGTGTTTCTGACTTCCGCACCGGCCAGTGCCGAAATCTGATGATCAGTTCCCAATGTCTCGTTGTAAACCAGATTAGCCCTTAGGTTATTGTTATTGTATTTGCTGTTTTTAATCAAATTGGTTCCACCATATGGAAAATTCTGGGTGATTACTCCGGTGGCGGAATTATAAGTCGTAAACATGTTGATCATTTCGCGTGTTTGAAACGATTCCACATCAAAAATGCTGTTATAGTTGGAAATTCCACTTCCATATTGATAAATGGCACTAAACTGTAATGTTGGCTTAATACTATAGCTAACGTCTGCCTTAATGCTATAATCCTGAATATGATTGACATTCCTGCCATAATTATATTCATCAAGCGGGATAAAAGTCATATCAATCAGCTTTCCACCTGCTAACCCGGAAATTCGTGTTTTTGAATACTTATAAGGAATTTCCAGCGGGTTCCCCTGGTCATCTGCCAACCTGGTATAGGGGAAAATTGCACCGGTAGGTAAGCTAAAGTTGGATCCACTCCGCTGCGTGTCAGAAAAAGAAATATCTGCACCAATTTGAAGCTTATTGTTGAAAAAATTGAATCGTTCGCTTAACACAAAGTTCTTCCGGCTGGAGTTGGATTTATCTGCAGAATGTCCATTATCTAAACTTCCCGATAGGTAGTATTGATTTTGTGGACCACCGCCCCTGATGCTTAAATTGTATTGCTGATTAAAAGTATTGTCCTGTGTATAACGGGTCAGGTCATCACGGATATCAGTCTTTCTCAGTTGAGCGATCTGCCGTTGTGCTTCAATGGAACTGATTTTATTACTGCGTTGCTGATCTAAGATACTAACCAATGGGGAAACCACACTCCCGGGATCTGAAAGGGAATAATCATAATAGCCTTTGCCGAACAAAAAGCTTTCTACATCAATAAATTCTGAAGAACTTAGCTGTGGAACAGAATACAGATCGGACTTGCCAGCCATGGTAAAACTGGTATTTAAGGATACCTGTGCTGGTTGATTCAGTTTACCCTTTTTCAAAGTGATCACCAATACCCCATTTCCTCCTCTCGCGCCCCATATCGAAGTGGCTGCAGCATCTTTCAAAATGGTGACGCTTTCTACATCATTTGGATTGATGGAATTGATGTCTCCTTCAAAGGGATAGTTATCTACCACAACCAGGGGTTCTACTGCAGACCGGATTGTGCTTCGGCCACGAATAGAAAAACTTGCTTCATTGACAGAGTTGGAGGGATTACGCAGCGTCAAAATTCCAGGCGCCATGTTTTCAATCCTATCGATAATATTTGGACTAACCCCCCTGTTAATTACGCTGGAATCTAAAAATTCATAGGATCCTGTAGCCCGCTCTCTGGAGATTTTCTGATAACCATTGGATACTATTGCAACTTCCTGTAAACGCTCAGTATTTACAACCAAAACAATAGGTTGATCGGTAATCGCTTTAGCTGCGATCGTTTTAGAGGTGTAGCCCGTGTAAGAAATGATGATCAAGGCATCTTCATCGACATTTTTAATTTCAAAAACGCCCAGTTGATTGGTGATCACACTTCTATTGAAATCTTTCAATTTTACACTTGCACCAGCCAGGGGATTTCCTTTCTCGTCCACAACCTTGCCTCTGATGTCCATATTTTTAAAGACATTTATCAATGCGTCGAGCACGGTTTTTTTCTTTTCGGCCACTACGATGGTTTTGTCTTCAATAACATAGTTCATCACAGTGCCTTTTAAGCAGACTTCCATCACTTCTTCAAGCGATGCACCGCTAAATTTAGCCTGAATGGTTATTCCAGCGTTCAATTTATCGGGTTCCCAAAGCACATGGAAGCCGGTTTGTTTCCCAATTTCTTTAAACACCTGGGCAAGGGTGATTTTGTTTTGGTTTAAAGTAACCTTTTGAGCAAGTGCAGAGGCACTTACCTGCATGATGAAAGCCAATAATAATACAGCAACGAGATTAATTCGCATGAGCCATTTTCTAAAAATGTGGCACGGAGGACCACATAAAACTTTAGTGGAAATTTTATACATTTGAGTAGGTTTGGTTTAGAAGTGCTTATACTTTAGCGAGCAGCGCACTTCATCTGTAGTTGATTAATTTATTAATCTTATAAAGCCAGATTATTAGGATTCCGATGGCCATCGGAATCCTTTTTGTTTGAGGCGTCGTGATTAATAGCTTTGCATTTCCGTGGGTATTTCTTTTTTCATGTTGTTTGGTTTGGTTATGTTGATTTTGGTTATTTCATTACAATTATAGTATTGCCCTGTATCTCAAATCGAACGGAGCGGGTTAAGCTCAGCTTACTCAATACATGCGAAACTTTAACATATTTGGAGATGCTTCCACTAAACATCTTTTTCTTCAATTCTTCATCTTTAAACTTTACGTCTAAATCGTACCAGCGGCCAATATCGTTCATGATCTGTTCAAGTGGCTCATTGTCAAAATTAAAAAAGCCATTCTTCCAGGAAACAGCGTTGTCTGTATCCACATTTTTTACATCAATCCGGCCCGCTGTTAAAGTTGATTCCTCACCGGGTTTCAAAATGACCTGATTTACTTTAACACTTCCTTCCAGCAAAGTAGTCGTGGTACGCAAACCATTTTCATATACATTCAGGTTAAAATGTGTTCCAAGTACCTCCACTTCCTGATGTATACTTTTAACGATAAAAGGATGTGCCTTATCTTTCGCTACTTCAAAATAAGCTTCTCCCTGAAGTTCTACATTTCGTGTTGATCCTTGAAACGATACCGGGAATTTAACAGATGATGCTGCATTAAGCCATATTTTTGTACCATCAACCAGTTGCAGCTGATATTGGCCCCCACGAGGGGTTGTGATCTGGTTTTGCTCCATTTCTGAATGTTTGCCCTGATCTCCAATAAAAGTATAAACCAGTTGTCCAGCCGCTGTAGTCGTAATCTTCACACCATTCTGTTCCGCCAATGAATTGTTTACACCGTCTGCCAAAGCGATCTGTTTCCCGTTCGCAAGCGTAAGCACGGCTTTATTTGTGCCCGGATCCACATCTTTTTCCATGCTCAGTGATGGAAGGTCCTGGTTGGATCTAAGGTAAATGAAAAGTGAAACGGTTAAGATCATCATGGTCAGACAGGCTGCGGCAAGCCGGAGAAACCATATGCGTTTGTAGAGCGGAACAATTTTAGGCAGAGCCTGTTGATTGATGCGTTTTACGGACTTGAAAATCTGGAGCAATTTAATTTCCTCTTCAGGAGTAGGGGAACCCTCTTCAAAAGGAACCAAAAGTTCAGCATAGATCAAATCTTTCAATAAAAATTCATCTGCAACATCAAAATATGTCAGTAACTCCGATATTTCAGTTTCGGAGCATTGATTTTTGAGGAAATTTGAATAAATATGCTTTAGCTTGTTTTGATCTTTCAAAATAATTGGCCTTTTTAAAGCTATTACGTTTCAAAAACGATCAACATCTAGTCTAAACGAAAAAATATTTACTATTTATCCAGAAATGTGCTGCTGATGGCAACAAAAAATACCAGTGTGCCTGACTTTTTAAGATATTCTGCTACAGTTTTTGTTGCTTTAACAATGTGGTTATTCACTGTGGAACTGGAAATATTGAGTTCACGGGCAATATCATCATAACTTCGTCCTTCAATTTTACAAGCCTGAAAGATACGTTTTTGCTGGGGTGGCAAAAGTTCTATCGCTTTTTGTATCATTTCTCCGGTCTCCCGGTAATAGATATCTTCCTCGGTATGGCTATAAGCGTTAGTGCTAATCGATTGAACTGTTTTGGCAAGCAATTCATCCCGCGAAATTTTACGATAAGTATCGTAAACCAGGTGCTGGGCGATACTGAACAAATAAGATCTGAAGGATTGATTAGAGTCCAGGAGGTGCCTTTTGGTCCAAACCTTCACAAAAACGTCCTGCGTAAGTTCATGAGCAATCACATCAACTTTTACCATTTTTAATAACTTTCTGTAAATCCTTAAACTATAGATTTGATAAAGTTTGTCGAAAGCATACTCGTCCCCATTTCTCAGTTTAATGAGTAATTCCTTTTCAACCGTATTTTCAACAAGTGCTTCCTCCACTAATCCTAAAAAATTTACCAGAGATGGTTATCAGGTTTATAAACGATAAGTGGGGCAAATTAACAAAAGATACTTATAATACCATATTTGTTTTTGTAGTATAAACTCGTCAAAATAAGTCTGATACAGCTTTAACAACTACTTCCGGCACCTCATCTAAAAGAGCCTTGGTCCCAATCGATGGAAGAGCGGGGCGGGCATGAAAAGATTGAAAAAAAACCGTCTGTTTCAATCTCCGGCGCGGGAGACCCGGACGTACTAAGGTCGAACCATTAGATTTTATGGACATATTATTAAAGCGAATTCTAATGATTGTATTAGAACGCACTTATATAATTTCAGGATAAAGTTAGAAGTGATACTTAGAAGCTATCAATACCTATTCCAGATAGATCGAGTAGAAGACTTAGAATCTTTGACTCTAGCTATAATCTAAATGTCAACTAAATATTGAGATACATCGATGAAAGCGATGACATTCACTTATAACGTTCAGTTAGGCTTTATTGATGCCAAATCTTTGGTTTGGTCTATGATGGAGTATATGTGAACTGTTTTATAGACGAAGTGGTTGAAGTTAAAGTTTTTATAATCCATTGATGATTAATTAGTTATCTTGATATACCGCTTATCAATGGCTAAAAGTAATTCTTTTAGAAATGTGTTCATTACGTCCAATAAGTTTATGATGTAAACTGGGTCGGCTATTATAACTTGGCAAAAGGCTTCATATTTTTCTATTCGAATACCCTCAACAAGGTTTATCTTTTTTTCTTGTTCTGGTCTTGGCATTCCATTTTGGTGCGCTATTAGATTTCTTACAATCTTTTGTTGCTTTATGGGAGTAAAATGTTTTTCCAAATCGTCTAAATCAAGTTCAAATACCTTTATAAAATAATTCCAATATTTTAACAGGTCTTCATTGCTGTTCAGGTCATCAACCTTGATTTTAAAACTGAACTTATGTTCAATCTGGGAGCAAATACTCTTTAGCCTACCTTCAAAAAAAGAAAAAATAGATAAGCACAATGAATATCGTTGTAGCCTTAAAAGTTCCCTTATCATCATTTCATCCCGTTGAAAGATCTGCATATAATAGCTACCTTGATCTTCGGGCTGGAGTGTTGACAACTCAGCGTTTACCAGTTGTTTAAATTCTTGCTCTGTGGTTTTTAGGGAGTTTTCTTGGTTAGCACATAACTTTTTAAAAGCCTCAATTCCGATTTCGTTCTCAACCTCCGTATAGTACAGGTCTTCCCAGGTAAACAGATAAATTTTACTGAAGTCTATTTTCATAAGGGATTTATAGCGCGGATGAGTGGTGTAAAATTAATAATCTATAAATCTACAAAAATGCAAGGTTAGTTGGTGACATCTCGTAGTTAATACGGACTAAGGTCTTTTACTATTCGTTTCAAGCCTGTTATACCTAATAGTGTCAATGTGCTAAACTTTGCTTATTATTATATCCTGAAAAGCCCGATTTATAAACAAATTTAAACTAACACCTTAACCTAACCAGTTTAATGCTAACAGAACTGCCCTTAACGCAACCAGCTTTAGTGAGAAGAATATCTGCACTTGAAGCACTTCAAGGGGCTATTGTTCCTGCGCTAAGCCGAGTGGAGTTGATGTCATCTGATGATTACGAAGTATTCGTTCTTGAATGGGTTTTTGGTTTTCTGGATAAAAAATATGCTAAAACCCGTTCTTTTGCGGGAGCGGGCGACAAGGGACGCGACGTTGTGGGGTATTATGATGATGGCAGCATAGATATATATCAATGCAAGCACTATGATAATAAGGTATCGCCAACAACTTTATATCCTGAACTTGGAAAGTTATGCTACTACACATTTAAAAAACAATACCCAATACCTAAACAATATTTTATTGTTGCTCCAAAAGGTTGTGGTCCGGCAATATTGGATTTTATAGATAATCCTGAAACCATAAATCAAAAGCTTATTGAGAACTGGGAGGATTATTGTCTGAAGAAGATTACCAAAACTGAGGATGTTATATTGACAGACGAGTTTAGGAAATATATTGAAGACTTTGATTTTTCTATCATCAGGGACCTAGCCCCACATGAAATAATTGACCAGCATAAAGCGACGGCCTATCATACTTTAAGATTTGGTGGCGGAATAAAGAAATATCGTGATGTTATACCTGCACCAGACCTGACCATACAGCCAAGAGAACAAAATTATACGGAACTACTCTTCAAGGTTTATGAGCAGGAATTAAACCTTAAAATAGCCTGCGTTGATGATTTAAAAGACAAAGGGAAATATTTCACTCATTTTAACACACAAAGAAACAGCTTTTATAGTGCAGAATCGTTGGAGAAATTCAGTCGTGAAAATTTTCCCGAATCAACTCCGCCGCCTTTTGAGGATTTACTCGATGATGCTTTTTCTGTGCTCACCACCACGTTAGAATTGCATCTTTCCGATACGGGTTATACAAGAATTCTCATAGCGTCACAAGAGATAAAAAGACAAAGCTTTACAAGTAATCCATTATCGATTGAAGTAAAACCATTAGACAAGGATGGACTATGTAATCACTTAGCAAATGAAAATCGCATCAATTGGATTGTATCATGAAGGAGTCTCAAACATTTTCAATAAAAATCTATAACACACCAATTGAAATTGGTTTGCGTTCCCTAGTAATATTAAAATCTAGCGATAATCAAATCATGGACTTGGAAAAAATAATGTATTTAGATTACTTATGCTTAAATACATCCGACATTAACGGCCCTACAAGTTTACACGCACCCATACCAAACCGGGGAGTACAAGTGTTCTCAAAGAAAGATTTAATACAAAAAGGATTATCGATTATGCTTACCAAAGAGTTGATTAACCTAGTCGTTCTCCCTGAAGGTTTCTTTTATCAAATAAGCGAAGCTGGTAAAGTTTTTCTTGGGCTGTTTCAAACCAAATATTTTCTAGATCTTTTAGAAAGATGTCAATGGGTTTTGAATAGGTGGGGTAATGAAAGCACACAAGAAATTAAGTTGTTTATAGACAACAATATACAAAAATGGGGTGCTGATTTTTTAACTTATAATGAAACAGATAATCTATGAGCGGATTTTACATAAAAAGTCTGCACGTTAAAGGTAATAATGTTGAGACGGCAAGTATAAATTTTGAAAAGGGTGCAAATTTAGTTACCGGCGCTTCCGACACTGGAAAGTCTTACATTTTTGCTGCATTAAGTTATGCATTGGGTATTGGTGAAGCTCCAAAAGATATTCCTCAAAGCGTTGGATACAATGAGCTATTGATAGAAATTGTAACCTATAAAGATAATAAGACCTATACTTTATGGCGGGAACTGCATAAAACTATAATGTATGTGAAAGAATGTACATACCAACAGTTCTATACCAAAAGCATAACTAAATTTAAATTGACGACAACAGGTCAATTAGATAACCCCGAACATATCTCAAGTTTCTTATTAGAATTAATTGAGTTAAAAGACAAGCGGATTCTTGTTAATAAAAAGAGTGGCGCGACCGCTAATATTGCTTTTAGAAATCTTTTGAATCTAACTTTCATAGCAGAGGAAAATATTATAAAGACAACATCACCCTTTTACAGTTCAGGCCCGTATTATAAAGAGAGGATAATGGCTCAATCACTGTTGCATGTGTTGTTGTCGGGAAATGACTTTTCGGATATTGTGGAAAAAGAGGACACTACAATTAAGGAAAATCAAATATTAGGAAAACTTGAATTTTTAGAATACCAGGTTAAACAATATTCGTTAGACAAAGCTCTTTTAGTTGAGAAAACCACATCCAGTAATTTTATAGGAGAAAAACAAAAGTTCCTCGAACTGGATTCAAACCTTCAGAATAATATAGCGCTTGCTAAGGAATTGGTAAACAGGAAAAACAAGCTTTTGCAGGATCGACAGAACCTAATTAATGAATTAGTTTATAAAAAAGAATTGACTCAGCGATTTTCAATACTGGAAAAACAATATGTAAGCGATTCAGAGCGCTTAGATTTTATCCTAGAAACGCATGTTATTTCAGAGCAATTGGGTGATGTGGTATGTCCGCTGTGTTCATCACCATTACAGGATGATCATATATATCATATAAAAGAAAAAGAAAATTTTATTGCTGCGGCTACAAATGAACTAAGTAAAATTCAGTCTAAACTTTTGGGCTTAAAGGACACTGCCGACAATTTAGCCTTTGAAGAAATAACACTTCAAATTGAGGTGGAACGTCTAAACAATCAACTTAATGAACTTGAAATAGATTTAGAATCAAATTTTTCTGTCAAAACACGAGAGTTGAAAAATGAATTAAACGAATATTTAGAAATTGAAAATACCGCGAGAGAAATTGTATTCATTGATAATCAAATCACAAAGTTATTGAAGGAAAAAGATCGCTTGGAAAATTTATTAAACGCTAAGAAGCCGGCTGAAGAAGAAATAAACCTGGTGCCCTATTCTCTATTAACAGATTTGTGTTGGTTTATTGAAAAAAGATTACAAAACTGGAATTATGAAAACTCGGTAAAAATTGATTTTGATTCTCACTACAATACTTTCGATATTGTAATTTCTGGTAAAACGCGGAAAAGCTATGGAAAGGGAAAAAGATCAATTTCTTACGCAGCTTGTCTGATTGGGTTACTTGACTATTGTCAATCTAACACACGGAATTTCTCAAACCTTATTGTCCTGGATTCGCCACTTACTACATATGAGGAAAAGCAAAAAGGTACAACCACGACTGAAAGCATACAAACTGAAATCTTAAAATCCTTTTTCATTGATATAATAGCACTTCCGAATAATTCGCAGGTAATTTTATTCGACAACAAAACACCAGATTCGGACACATTAAGTGCAATTCAAGATAAATTACATTTAGTGACATTTACAGGAACTAAAGGATCGGGGCGACAAGGTTTCTTTCCTGAATAATTAATTCGTTTACTCTCAAAAAGGCTCAAACCTGTCCAATGAAACAGCGGATCTAATTCTTTTTTTTGTGCTGTTTATAATATTCGTCTGACACGATATATAAGTCTTTTTTTGTCCTTGAACAGGCAACATACAGTTTGTTTTTTGTCTGAGCAGGAAGATTGGATAATATATTTTTATTATAATGATCCCACGTGTTCTTGTTTAATACCACGCATACATCGTTATACTTATCCTCTCCCTTACATTCACCCCAATTCCTGGAATGGCAGCCATATTTTTGATGTTCTTGGTAGAATAGTTTGATAATATTATTATCCCTGAATAATTGTTGCGCGTCATTATCGTTATCTACAATCTTTATTTGTGAGGTATCCGCTCTATGGGATTTTATTGCAATTCCAATTTTTTCAAGTATAAAATTGCAAATCTCCGCGTTACATCGGTGACTTTTAATCAGGCTTGCGGTATCAACTTTAACACCCATTTTTTCAAAAACCTGCTTATATTTTGCATAGTCATCATGGAGTGTGCTGTTTACTTTCCCATCCCTGCTGGTATCAAAAGTATGCTGATAAAAATCACCAACGAATAACATTTCGACCTGGGTTTTAGCTATACTTTTAAGCAGGTTAAAATCATGACCTGCAAAGTCCTGAACCTCATCAATAAAAATAATATCAAAGTATTTGCTTAAGCGATCATTAACGTCTTGAAGCGCCTGCTTCTCCTCTAACAGTTTTGCTATCCGATTGCTATAAAGCCTATTATAATCATCTATATATCTTGCGTCGTTTTTTGCATAAATATTTAAATTAGGCTTCCAATTTATTCCTTTTGCGCGGATCGTAAAAGATAAGAACGGCCGATAGCAGTAGGTATAAAGAAAATTAAAATACGAAAGCAGTTTGATGTTTTCAGGTATATATCCCCACTTTCTTACTATGCCATTTCTAAGGTTTTCTAAATTATTATTAGTGTACGTAATAATGATCGCTCTTCTTTCCAGGCAGAGGCTGTCAAGGATAAGCGTAGTTTTTCCTGAACCGGCAACCGCAAAAATCACTTTCTTATCCACTCTATTGCTTCTTTGATGTACAAGGGTGTAACGATTTCTGACGCTTTCTTTTCAAGTATTTCAAAAGCAACGTCCGCTTTGTTTTGCAACATATAATCTAGAACGCTTAAAGTTCGTCGGCCCGTACTAAATAAATTATCGCAGATGGACTTGTTGTCTTCATACATACAGATTTCAAACGTATAGCGCAAGTTGTTCTTGTCCGAAAAAACCTGGATGAGATCACCAACATAATCACTGTAACTATCTATACAATTTACCTTGTGATCTTTATCATTATCTCTTATTATGGCTGTTTTTATCTTTAGCAATTTGGCTAAATCTAAATAACGCCTGAAACTGGTTCCGCCGACAGAGATAATGTGAATATTTGAAATATCTAATTCCATTTTAGAAACCTCTCTAAAGAATTGTTCCATAAGAATGTATTCTGCATCCCCCTCAACCAAAATGACCTTTTTGGACAGCACAAATTCAACGATATTATTATCAGGTGCTTTAATGAAAAAACTTGCGGTATCTTCAGATAAATCTTTTAGCAGAACAGGCACGGTGCCATTGCTATTGAGCAGAATTGATTTTCTCAAATCAAGCCTGGTACTTATCAAATCGTTATGTGTAGTGATAAACAACTGCTTACCTTCAGTTGCTCTGATTTTTCGAATAAGCCTCTTCATATTAAGATGGCTCAGATGATTTTCAGGTTCTTCCAACAGTATGACATCAATTTTGCTGCTGCTTTTATTTAAGGCGAATTCAGTTTTTATAAAACATTGTTTCCCTTTTCCCTTATTTTCTATGTTGATATTGTTTTCTGTAAGGGTAAGGTCGGTTTCAAGATTGGCTTTATGGCTGTTCCTAACGGAAAAATTATAGTCCACCAACCGGTCGTTGATATTATTAAGAACGCTGCTTTTAAACGTTTCTTTAAATTTCCTGTATTCGTTTTGATGTTTATGCCTTTCGCCGTCCTTTGCATTGCTGCTGTACATCGCCTTTACATATTCCCTTGTCGCATATTCATTATTGATTTGTGAGTTATCAATCAGAATATGTTTCAAAAACTTCCTGTAGCCGGTATAACTATCGCCTGAGAATGTTTTAAAGCTTATGGTATAGTATTCAAAAGGAAAATTTGATTCTTCCTGCTCCAGGATTTCTTTTATTTCTTTACCTAAATCATCATTAGGTTCGCAGCATAGCCTTAATCCGTCACAAATTATATTTTCAGAATTGTGCTTGCCATTAACATCCGGATTATGTTGTTCATTTAAGTACAGTTCAATAAATACTATTGGTAAATTTTCGTATTTTTTACCGGATAGCAGGAATTGTTCAACAACATCTATGTTGAAAATGCTTTCAATGCCTAGTGTTTCAATTTTGCTTCGGCTCCCACTTAGAACAATATCAATTGCCGATAAAAGTGAACTTTTCCCAGCCTCGTTATCACCAATAAATAAATTAAGTTCTTCATCGAACTCAACCATAAAAGTTTCAAACCTTTTAAAGTTATGTAACTTAATTTTCTTAATGGATTTCATTTGCTTTAAGGTTGTTCGGTTTACGTTAAAGAATTTGGTAATGCAAGTTATGAAATTTAAATGCACCTTTAAGAATATCAAGATCAGGGGCATAATGAATATGCCGGCACTATAACATTACGACCAAGAAGAAATAATGAAGGACGCAAAGTATCTACTGTACATCGACATATTAGGCTTTTCAGAGCTTGTAAGAAACAATACCAAAAAAATAAAAAAACTATTTACTGTCATTGATAGTTTAAACGCCCACGATCACCATGATTTTAAGACACTGGTGTTTTCAGATACAATATTAATTTTCAACAATGCTACCCCTGTTACCGAACATGATCATGAGTACTTTGTCATGTTCGCCTGTGAGTTTATACAGGATCTAATGTTCAAGACCATTGATCTGGACATCCAATTCCGTGCAATTCTAACTTATGACCAATTCTATTATCATCACCTTAAGAACATGGAAGCTTATTATGGTACGGCATTGTTGAATTGTTATTACAAGGAAAAGGAAATTAATGCATTGGGGTTATTCATAGATAAGCGGATAAATAAATACAATAAGATCTTCCGTACTACAGAATTTGATAATGATTTAAACTTCGTCTACTTGCTTCAAACCATAGAGTTCTTACATATGTTTGGTGAGTTTGATCCGCCCATAGACGAAGGATATGTTTCAGCGGGCTATGATTTTTTTGGCCTGCAGGATGATGTTAAAACGCTAAAAAACATTTATTCAAATATCACCTTGCAGAAAGATTCAAAAATTAGAGGGAAGTATTTAGAAACTTATTATCAATATCAAAAGCGGTATAAATGGCTTATGGCACTATTTCAGAATAGTAATTTTGACCATACAGTAGTATCACCTAATGCAGATTGGACACATTTAAAAAGGGGACATATTTAATAGTGTACCACCTGTATAGGCTTTAAACCATGTATGTCCAAACAACTGCTGTTGCTCGCTCAGTATGCGTATCAATGCCGTAAGATCTTATACAATACACATATGCTTTTCCGATCTCTAGGTAAAAACCGTAACAAATACGTAACGGAGCAAAATTTTGTGTTTTCAAAAATAGTTCGTAAATTGGTTCTGTAGGTCAGAAAAGCACATTTTGACTTATAATACGGCGTTTAGGCTAGAAGACTCATAATCTTTTACCCTAGTTGTGTCGTTTAAGATACCTAAGCTTTTTTTATAATTACCTTATCGTTTCCGGTTTCATATTTCTGCGTTATGTAGTGGTATAAGGGCTATTTTTACCAGATCTTCCATAAATGAACCCTCCCTAACCCATAGTAAGGTTAGCCCTCACCATCAGTAAGGGCTTAAAATTAAATTATCAATTTCATTTTACCTCACTCAACACTTCCTTTCTCATTAACACTATAACTATAAATCACCATATATTCAATTCCGTTCTTTTGAAAATGCCCGATAGGAATATCGCCTTTTTCAAAGTAGGCCGATTTACTTTCGAATGGAATGCCGCAAAGAATGGTATTAGGTTCTATTTGATGATAAACAACATCATTTCTACTTTTTGCAATAGCCATCAATGCTGATAAATTTTTGCTCGATCCTTTTTGGTTACACTTTGGATGGTGCGGGTGCTGAGTAGCCGATACCCAGGAACCGGGCGCCATTGGTTTATAAAACTTGCCTAAAGGGATATCGAACCTTCGGGGCAAAAAACAAGAGGTTATTGTTCCATTGGCGGTAATGGTTCCTGTTTCTATAAAGAAATGGGTAATTTGAATCCAATGCCGGGTGAGTTGATACACATATTCCCGAATGGAATTTTGCCCATCCTCTAAAAATTCTGCCCAACCGGTGTAGCGTGGCAAAGTCATCGTGATTTCAGAAACATTCCCATCAATATGATGTAAGGTAGCCTTTACTGCGCAAATGGCAGGTAATACATTCATGTTGGCTGATTCAGCTGCAACCTGAGCAGGGAGCTGTGTGTTTTGATTTTTACTTTTGGTAGTTCGCATAACCGTAAAATAAAGTATCCTGGTCGCTGCGAACTACCAAATAACTCTTCACAGAGAAATTGAAAATGTGGGGCTACCACTCGACCAGGAATATTGTTAAAGAAATTTAATTGATTTTAGCTCTGTGTTTAAGTGAATGATGATATTAATTAGTAATTCGCATAACCAATTTAGAAATAATATCTCAAATCTCAAAGAAAAATCTTCATTATTTAATTTGGTTTCTCATCAGCGTTCAAAGTAGCTTCCCGTACGCGGTGTGCCGGTTGAAAAACTAAGTATATGGATGAAGCACCTTTATATTCAGTTACCAGGCAAAGCAAATTTAAAGTTTGCTCTGATATGCGGGATGCATCAATCGTTCGCAACTACCGGGCATATGCAGTTCAATTATCCACATGCAATGAAGGCTTTATTAATGTTTAGTCAATAGCGATACCTTTAATATCTCTGATTACCGGCACCATATTCAAAGCTTCACGGATCAATTTAATTTTACCATTTTCAGCTACAATACGGCCCATGTAATGTTGGGCATAATCTTTACTATTTGATGCAATAGTCGCCGTTGCCTCATATTCTCCAAACGCCTGATCTGGCGTATCAATGTGGATTTGAATATTTTTGAATTTGAATCCAGGAAATGTTTTTGGTAGGTTAGCCAGAAAATTGTACAGCACTTCCCGTCCTTCCCATCGGGCCGGTATTCCAAGGCTTGCCAGGTATGGTAGCTCAAATACAGCATCGTCAGCAAAAAGTTCGATCTGAAAATCAGGGTTTCCTACATTTTCCAAATAGTCAAGCAATAATTCTTTTGCAGTTTTCATATCTTTAATTTTAAGTTTTTATATTGTTTTAACACTACAAAAATCGCATGTTCTAACCGTCAATTCATTGACATTTCGTAAGAAATATTGTTGATCTATATCAATTTCTGGCCGGGCTGACTGCAAGAATTAAGGTTGTTTGCAAAAGCCGTTAACAATCTATTCGTGCCAGCGAAGCCAACAGTTGTCAGAATCCTTTACAAAAAAGATTTATTCATTATCTTAGAGCATTATAACTGCAACATCAGACAAAGGTGATCGAGACTTTTAAAACATATTTGCAAGGAAAAGGAAATTATACAGCAGAGGAGCTGGAAAAGGTGGCTGAAGCTGCAGTTTTAAAGAGCGTCAGGAAAAGACAGTATCTTACCCAGGAAGGTGATGTGGCCAAGAACCATGCCTTTGTTACCAAAGGATGTTTACGTACCTATTCGGTCGATGAAAAAGGGGTTGAGCACATCCTGAATTTCGCTATAGAGAATTATTGGATCGGTGATCGGGAAAGCATTCTCACAGGTCAGCCTTCCATTTATAACATAGATGCGATCGAAGATTCAGAGGTGGCTCTGATCAGCAGGGAAAAATTTGACTACCTGTGTTCAGAGGTACCTGCATTTAATAATATGATCAATTCCATACTGCAAAAAAGTTTTCTCGTAGCCCAAGACAGGATCCATACCTTCATCAGCCTCACCGCTGAAGACAAATACTTAAGATTTCTGGAAAAGTTTCCCCATCTGAATATGCGGGTTCCGCAAAGCATGATCGCTTCATATCTGGGAATTACCGCAGAAACGTTAAGCAGAGTCAGGAAACAGATCGTTAGGCGCTAACTAACTGATTTGGAACCCTCAATTTTGTTCAAGGGAAAAGGCCCTCTTGAGGGATCGTAGAGATACCAAGACTTTCGGCGAAGAATTTATTGTCACTTACTTTTGAACAATGAAATAGTAGTTGGTCTTTACCAGCCCAAAAAAACTTGTTGAATCATTCTAGGATACGATAGCTTCCTTGGCTGAAGGACTGTTTGTGCCTTCTCAAATTTCAGGAAATACTGGAGGGATTGACTCCAAAACGCTTTTTGAACACAAATGAGAAATGAGACAAGTCTTCAAAGCCCACTTCTGCATAGACATCAGTAGTTTTAAACTTTTCCTCTTTAAGTAAATAATAAGCTTCATCTAACCTTTTCTGCTGCAACCATTTTGCCGGTGTCATTGAAAACTCCCCTGAAAAATCGCGTTTGAAGGTCGAAATGCTCCGACCGGTAAGGTAAGCAAACCTCGCCAGGCTCAAATTAAAGCGGAAACTCCGCTCCATGAATGCCTTGAGGTTGATCTTTCCGGGAGTTTGAAAATTGAAAAGTATATCCTTTAATTCAGGTTGCACTTTAAGCAGAACGATCAAAGCTTCTTTCAATTTTATTTTCATCAGGTCATTGTTACCCTCAGTGAAATAAGGAAGTGATTGCTGTAGTGAATCCACGAAATTCTGAAGAAGCGGATGCTTTTTAAGTTGGAATGAGGGTGAAACATATGATGTTGTTTCAGCGATCAGATGGTGCTCATCGGCAAACTCACGCAGGGTTTCTTCGTCAAACTGTAGTGAAAGTGATTTAAAAGGATCACTTTCACCAGGTTGTTTTACAAATTTGGCCAACCTATTGCGAACATTAAAACGAAAGTCGCCTGGCTGAAAGATCACTTTCTCGTGTCCGTCCTGAACAGTCAGACTTCCAGCGATCTGGTAAGCAAAAGCGTGCCGGTTGACGATATCCTCGCCATTTACAGATTTCTTGTAATAACAGGAGATCAGTATTTGAGGATGTTCATTCACTGGTATCATATCATCAAATTTCGCAAATCAAATGTTAAAAGCCAATAATAACGCGAACTTATACGATCTTAAATTTGACCAGGCTTTCTGCCGTTTCTCTAATGGTCGCTTCCTTGGGTCGCGGGCTCCAGTTCAGGACAGATTTGGCCTTTGCATTTGACAGCGTTTTCACCACGCCCAACTGTGGAACAATGGGTTTCAATTCCGGCTTGAACCATGAACTAACCTTTACAAGCCAGTTCGGCAGAATTTTAGACGGCACTTTATCAACAGGTAAATTACTGTCCACCTTTAAAACTTTGGCAATTCCCGGAAATGAAATCATCCCGTCTGATGTTGCCAGGAACCGATGGCCGTTCGCCGCCGGATTTTTCATTGCTTTGATATGGATATCGGCTACATCACGAACATCCACGATGCCGAATGATAGTTGTGGTGTTCCGGGCATCTTTCCTGAAAGCAACTGTACAATCATGCCGATTGAACTGCTAAATTTTTTTCCTAAAACTGGTCCGAATATCCCAACAGGATTGATGACAACCAATTCCATAGCTCCAGCATTTTTCTCCATAAAATTCCAGGCTGCACGTTCTGCGATCGTCTTGGATTTGATGTAGGCCGGTAACTTTACATTGGGATCCGTCCAGTCGGACTCGGTAAAAACATGGTTCTTAGGGTTAATGGTATAGCCTATAGCTGCGAAGGATGACGTTAAGACCACACGTTTGACCTTTGCAGCCTGCGCTGTGCGCAAAACCCTTATAGCGCCATCCCGTGCGGGTATAATGATCTCATTCTCGTTTTTAGGCTCTCCTGCCGGAAAAGGAGAGGCCACATGAAGAACATAATCACATCCTTCAACAGCCTCGTCCCAATTTTCATCGCTCGTGAGGTTAGCCGCAATAAAGGTCAGGTTTTGCATATTATTAGCCTTGCCGGCTAAAAGTGTTTCTTTTAATGAATCTATTTTATCTAATGACCGGATCGTCGTTCTGACCGTATATCCTTCCTTTAGTAACTGTATAATGCAGTAACTACCGACGAAGCCAGATCCTCCGGTAACTAACACGGTTTCTTTTTTTGATCGTTCCATTGCTTTTGTAAATTAATTAAGCAAATCTCCGGCTAATTTATCTATTGTACTTTGTTGTGGTGTTCAATTTTTATTTGTTGTAGCGTTCATATTAGACATTGTGCTTGGCGAACCGATGAGTTTCAACAGATTTGATCATCTTTTTATTCCTATCTGCATTTCTGATTGATATATATCAATGCTCCTTCTTATCAAACAACATCATTTCTGTTGTTTGCAATAGCGATTAATGCAATTTTTGCCCGATCCTTTTTGAGTATATTTTGGATGGTGCGGGTGCTGATTGGCAGTTACCCGGTCCACAGAACGTTGCTGAAAAAGAAAAAATTAACTTATATTAACAGCAAACTTAATGATGAGTGCATTCGCAAAAGCTAAGCCTTACATTGCAAATGCCGGCTAAATTTCAATTCCCGTAAATGGGCAGATTATTGGTGTTTAACCTTAATAGAACAAAACAGGCCAAAATAAATAGCTTCTTTTAATGAAAATAAAATTTAAACGGGTATTACTAATAGCAGTGCTTACCACATTAGTGGCTTTAATTGCTTCTTTTGTGGCATTGCCAAATAATTCGGGATATGCAGGGTTGTTTTTCATTGCTTCAAGCCCAATATTTATTTGTGTTTTTATTATTTGGACCTATGTTTTATTAGCTGCTATTAGCAGAAATGAAATTTTCAGAAAATTAATTGTTATTATTCTGATAACTATAGTGTTTGAGTATTTAGTAGCTGTGCTTACTATGGTTACAATTAGTAGCGACAGTCGCGATTATAGTCTAAACGTTTTTCTATCTGATTGCGCCAGTCTTTTTTTTGACAAAGAAATACTTTTTTGTACGGTGACGATCGCTACGGTGTACGCTTTATTATTAAAGTATATGGCTATTCCATCAAAAGATCGTTCTTACGATAAATAAGACAAGCTTTTTTTGGCGATATATTCATTTCGTAAATTCATTGTTTTTAACTAATTATGTGATTCAATAAATGCTTTATTTGCTTTACTGAATATTTTTCCCTTACCCTATGCTGAGTTCACTATCAAAGCGCATTTTTGATTTTAATTAATGGAAGGAGAAGATAGTAAAACACTCAATATCGATCAATTCGAAACGATGTTTCGCAGAAATCATCAATTTCTGTGTGCTGTGGCTATGCAATATGTTCATGATCAGTTTGCAGCGGAAGATATGGTGCAGGACTTTTTCATTGACTTCTGGCAGAGGCGCCATACCATTCAACTAACCACAGGTTTCGAAGCCTACGCGCGCAGGGCAGTAAAATATAAATGCATTGACTTTCTGCGTAAAAGTGCCGTTACTGAAAAGAGGAATTCGATGCTGGCTGCCCTGGAAGAGGAACAAGAACATCATGATGAGCAGGAATATAACGAAATCAGACATCAGCGCTATATTAAAATTGTAGAATTAATTCAAAAATTGCCTGAAAACAGGCAAAATATATTTGTTATGCATGCGGTTGATGAAATGAGCTATGCAGAAATCGCTAAAAAGCAAAATATTTCAATCAATACGGTAAAAACACAATTAAGCAGGGCTTATTCAGCGCTTCGTAATCATGCAATTCTTATTTTTATTGCCTTTTCTTCATTATCAGGACGATTTTAAATTTATTTTGAAAAAAAAGCAGCTATTTTATCGGTTTGCTGTCACCCATTTTCGATATAGCTACGACAGTGTATTGATATGGATAAAAATCTCAGTCCTTTTACTCCTGACTGGAACCAGCTTTTAGACAAACTGGAAGCAGATGAACAGTCGTCAAATTCCCTGACTGCCGATGAACAGGTGCTTTTAGCGGAACTTCGTGCCATCAGGGATGAATCTGCTGATGCATTGAAAACATACTCAACTTTTAATACCGATAAAAAGTGGGAGGAATTAAAAGCGCAGATTGAGGTAACATCTGCTGTGCAGAGCAGGGGCAAGCTGCGTAAACTTTGGATCAGCATTGCGGCTGCTGCGGTTTTGCTCGTTATAGGGGGCAGCCTTATTTATCACAGCGATCAGCCACAGCCACAAAAACTGGTGAATATCTTCAGAAACGATATCGCTCCGGGCAAAAACACAGCAACACTTACCCTAGATAACGGCAAAAAAATAGTATTGTCTGCCGCCAATGAGGGGCAGCTGGCCAGCGAAGCGGGAATAGTGATCAGTAAAACTGCTGATGGACAAGTTGTTTATACCGTAAAAGATGATCAAATGGCTGCAGGTACACACATCCATACCTTATCGACTGCCATGGGTGAAACTTACCGCCTCCGGCTTCCAGACCAAAGTGAAGTATGGCTGAATGCATCCTCTTCTATCAAATTTCCTGCATCGTTTGCATCGGCGAAATTGCGCGAGGTTGAACTTACAGGTGAAGCCTATTTTCAAATTGCAAAAGACAAAACACACCCTTTTATCGTAAAAACCAATCTTCAGGAGGTACAGGTACTGGGTACACATTTCAATATCAACAGCTACGCTGATCATCAAAAAATAGTAACTACGCTGCTTGAAGGAAGCGTGCAGGTATCAAATCATGCAGAACAGGGGAAAATGATCAAACCGGGAGAGCAATCGATAGTACAGGATGGGCAACCTATTTCTGTTGCACCTGCTGATATTAAAAATGTGATGGCCTGGAAAAATGGTTATTTCCGTTTCAGAAATGAGTCGATTAAGGAGGTGATGGCAAAAATCATCCGCTGGTACAATATTGACGTCGTATATACAGGTAAAGTATCAGATGAGAAATTTAATGGTCATATTTCACGTCAAAAAAATATAAGCGAAGTACTAACTATGCTGAGCTATTCTAATGATGTTAAATTTAAAGTTGAGGGAAGGAGGGTGACAGTTATACAATAAAAATCTACTATATCTACTCTATAGGAAATTCAAAGTACATCCCTGGAACCACAGGAGGATGTGCTCCAGAATAAAATACCAGTCCGACGCTAATCGAACTGGCAAAAAAGGCTGGAAATTAACAAAAATTGTCAAACTAACCGCTAAAAGCCGCGATCTCGAAAATACAAGGCTTGAAGCAACAACCTAACTTACCAAATGTACCAAATTTGCACTAAACCAGTGCGCTTTTTCAGCGCGCAAAATAACCTATGGAGAGTTATGAAGCTAACCACTTTACTCATGCTTGCTTTTTTTATGCAGGTAAGTGCGGGCACCTACGCACAGAAAATTACTTTGTCAGCCAGAAATGCTGAATTATTTGCCATTTTTGATCAGATCAGCGACCAGAGCGGTTACGATTTTGTCATTACGAATTCTATATTAAAGAATTCCAAAAAAGTGACGATAGATGTTAAAAATGGAGAATTAAGTGATGTTCTGGATCAGATATTTAAAAACCAGTCGCTGGAGTTCACCATCGCTAACAAATCTGTACTGGTTAGAAAAAAAGAGCCTACATTCCTGGAAAAAATCATCAAAAGATTTCAATCGATCGATATTACCGGAAAGGTGCTGGATGAAAAGAATCTGCCGCTTCCCGGCGCTACAGTAAGCGTAAAGGGACTGAAAAAACAGGTAGTGACCAATAAAGATGGCGAGTTTACATTGAAAGATGTTGATGAAGATGCCGTGCTGATGATTACATTTTTAGGCTATAGAACAAGGGAAATCAAGGCTTCGGAAAACCTGGGCAATATCATCCTGACCATTCAAACAGGTCAGCTGGATGAAGTGACTGTTTCCACAGGATATCAAACCCTGTCAAAAGAACGTGTAACAGGATCATTTTCTACGTTATCATCCAAACAACTGGATCAACAGCGTTTGAGCAGTATGCAGTCGCTGCTGGAAGGCAGGATACCAGGTTATAACAACGGTCTGATCAGGGGAACCACTTCGATGAACGGATTGGTACAACCTTTATACGTGATTGATGGCTTTCCTGTGGAAAACCTGAAACTGGATGCCAACAATAATGTAGCCGAAGGCATACCGGGACTTAACCTGGAAGATGTTGAAAGCATTACGGTATTAAAAGATGCTGCTGCTGCCTCTATTTATGGTGCACGTGCCTCTAATGGTGTCATTGTTATTGTTACCAAGAAAGCCAAAAAAGGCAAGCCACAAATTTCTGCTTCCGGTACATTTACGCTTTCTCCTTACAGACAATACACGGATAACCTTACCAATTCAGCGGATATTGTTGAACTGGAGAAGGAATGGTCTGCCAATAACCCGAATTTACGCGGTGCAAATGCCGGCGCCTACGCGGCCAACTTATTACAGAATGTGGCCTACCCAAGCCAGGGTATCAATGCCATTCTGAGAAATGCTGCAGGCACACTTTCACAGGCAGATCTCAATACAAAATTAGGCCAGCTGGCAGCCGGTGGATACCAGTATTATGATGATGTTGAAAAGTATAGCAAGCGGAATCCTTTTTATCAGCAATATAACCTAAGTATTGGCAATGCGACAGAGAAAAATGCGTTGTACACTTCCGCAACCTATCGCAATAACAAAACACAGGATAAATATGCGGGAGATGAATCGCTAGGTATCAACATCAACAATACCACTCAGATCAATAAATGGCTGACCATGGAGCTGAGTACATTCCTGTCCTACAATGAAGGTGAAATCCAACCTTACAACACCTTGTCGCCAGGTTATACATTTTTACCGTATGACAGGTTGGTGAATGCAGACGGAAGCAACTTTACCTCAACTGCTGCATCACGATTATCAACCAATAACATGGTACTGATCAATAATAACCGGCTGTACAATATGGACATTACGCCATTGGATGAACAGGCAATGAGCATTGGCAAAACAAAGAACTTTACCAGCAGGTCGTTTGTCCGCCTGGGTGCAAAAATAACCGACTGGTTATCCTACAAATCAAGTTTTCAATATGAGTATGCAACCAGCAGGCTCGATCAACTGTATGATAAAAACTCCTATTTTGTTCGCAGCAAGGTAAATAGTTTTGCTTCTTTCAACCCTGTGAGTGGCGGACAAGCAATCTTTAATCTGCCTTACGGAAATATCAATTACAAGGAAAATCAGTTCAATAATGCCTATAACTTCCGCCAGCAGTTAAACGTTGACAAAACTTTTGGGGAGAAACATAGCCTTACCGCAATTTTAGGTTCTGAGATCAGGAACAGAAAAATTGAATATGATAATCAGTCGCTTTACAACTATAACCCGAATACATTAACCTACAGCTTAGTCAATCAGCCGTTATTGGGCAGCTACCCCGGTAATATTCTCGGAGGAGGAAGTTTTACCACAAGGGATGCGGCTGTTAACAGGATCAATACAGAGCGTTTTGTCTCTTTCTACAGTAATGTTGGCTATACTTATGATGAAAAGTATCTCTTTACGGGTAGTATCCGCTGGGACAAATCAAACCTTTGGGGTACGAGTTCGAAATATCAGAATACGCCAATCTGGTCATTGGGTGCCGGCTGGAATATCAACAAGGAATCATTCTTTAATGCAGACTGGGTAGACAGGTTGAAATTACGTGCTTCGCATGGTATCGGCGGTAATGTTTACACCAACAGCGCACCGTTTACTACTTTCAATTTCAATCCGAACTACAACGTAGGCGGTTTGCAGGCTATTATAGGTAGCAGGCCAAACCCATTGTTGTCATGGGAAAAAACCACGACCACCAATGCTGGTCTGGATTTTGCAATTTTCAAAAACCGTTTATCGGGATCGGTTGATTACTACCATAAAAATGGCAAGGATCTGCTGGCGAACACGCAGGGTGTGCCAACTGAAGGGTTTGGTTATTCAACCTATGTGATCAATAACGGAGAGATGCTGAACCAGGGAATTGAACTGGCCTTGTCAGGTGATATCATCCGTAGCAAAGACCTGACCTGGAATTTGGGGCTGCAATATGCCTTTAATAAAAACAAAGTTACCTATGTTAACATAGAGGCACCTTTTTATGTTCTTCAGCTTGATTATCCGCAATCATTCCCACGTATCGGAAATCCATACAATTCCATTTACAGCTATCAATGGGCTGGTTTGAGTAATACAGGATTGCCACAGGTTTACAATGAAAAAGGAGAGAAGGTGCTGGCCTCACCGGCTACGCTGCAATCTATTGTGTACAGCGGATCGACCGTTCCAAAATACAGCGGATCATTAAACAGTACGCTTTCCTATCAAAACTTCAGCCTATCTTTCCTATTGACTTTCGAGGGCGGTCATAAAATGAGAGATACATTTTTACCTACACTGGGGGCCAGCTATAACAGTGCCCTGAATGGATACGTCACCCAGATTTCATCGGTAAATAAAGATATCGTAAACAGGTGGAGAAATCCGGGTGATGAGTTAAAGACTAATATTCCTAAAGTTGTTTTTGCTGAAGATCCTAACTATAATAGTCAAAGTGCTGAGATCTACAAGTATGCTGACATCAATGTGCTGGATGCGACTAATATGCGCCTGAGAAATATTTCCCTGGCTTATAACGTACCACAGCAGATAGCTAAAAAAGCAGGATTGAGCAATATCCGTTTCCAGTTTAATGTGGAGAACGCCTTTACATTGGCCAAATCCAAAACTGCAAAATACCTGCTCAACGGATACCTTACTCCTAATTATGTATGGGGTGCTTATCTTAATTTCTAGGAAACTATTTTATACTGCATTTAGCAGCAAACAATATTTAAAGACATAAGTGATGAAAAATATATTTTCAAACACCATAAAATTAGTTGCTCTCGCTTCAGTATTGAGCTTTAGCAGCTGCAAAAAATTTATTGATATCCTTCCTGTAGGAAATGGTCAGATCCCAACTACACTGTCAGATTATGAAGCCCTGATCCGCGACGAGTATGGTAACCACCGTTCAGATATCACCCAGGCAGTGCTCTTGCTCAATGATAAATTTGAAACCAGCAGCAACCTGAATTACTATCCGCTATACAAAGCCAACTATAACTGGAACGAATCGGCCGACAGGATTGCATTTAACAATTCAGATGAAGGTGCTTACTATAACAATTACAAAGGGATTAATACCAGCAACCTGATTATTGAAAAGGCAGCGGGAACAACAGAGGGAACTGAGGCACAAAAAGCGGAACTAATCGGACAGGCGAAAGTATTAAGGGCAATGGATTATGATATCCTGGCCAATTATTATGCAGACACGTACGAAGAAGCAAACGCAGCCGCCAAATTATCTGTGCCGCTGATCCTCAGTGCTGATATTGGCGCGGCGTATACCCAGGTATCGATCAAAGAACTGTATGATTTTATGCTGAAGGATATTAATGATGCCATTCCTGCTTTGGGCGCCACCAGCGCAACCGTGCTGCATCCCAACCTCGGGTCAGCGAATGCGCTGAAAGCAAGGATACTCCTGCAAATGGGAAGATATGCTGACGCGCTGGCTGCTGCAAATGAAGCCCTGAAGTACAACGATAAACTGTTTGACTGGACAACATTTTACAATACCTATAAAACGCAGATAGAGGCTGTTGATATCTACAACAATGCCCCTTCGCCAATGGGTTTCAATTACGTGGAAAATTATTATTTCCGTCACGGTGCATCGAGTAATGCCGGACGGGAACAGGCGATCCGCGTTGACCGTGCAGCACGTTTTGAACCGGGCGATGCAAGATTTGCTTCCCGCTGGAAACTCAGGACAGTTGGTGCAGATACGTATTATACCAGCATCACCACTGGTTTTTTCAACGTGGGTGGTTTAACAACCACTGAAGTGTACCTGATCAAAGCAGAATGCCAGGCACGTCTCAATGATATTCCCGGTGCAATGTCTACATTGAACGCTGTGCGGGTGAAAAGAATTTTTGCTGCGAAATATGTGCCGCTGAGCGCATCTAATACCATAGAGGCGGTAAAGCTCATCCAGCGAACCAAAGGAAACGAACTCATTTTAGGGATTACTCCTTTTGCTGATGCACGTCGCCTGAACAAGGATCCGAATTACGCCGTTACGCTGAGCAAAACAGAAGCCGGACAGGCCTTAACGCTTGCCCCGAATTCCCACCTCTGGACGATGCCATTTCCACAGGGCGCCTCTAAAAATCCGGGTAATGGCACCATTAAACAAAATGTAGACAAGTAGGGAAAGTAGTACTGGAAAACATAAGCCTTGAAAATGTAAATCACCAAGTTAAAAGCAATATAATATGAACATTTTATTTAAGAGAATATTAACCATAGTACCCGTGGCACTGGCATGTTATGGAGGCCCGCTATTGGCCCAGAACGGAAAGTATGTGCTGACCGGTAATCTTCCTGCCGTTAAAGATAAGATCTACCTTGGTCACGAAGTTGGGGATAAATATGTAGTTACAGATTCAGCCAAGGTTGTAAATGGTTCCTTTATGTTTAAAGGAATGGTGAAACAACCAGGGTTTTATAAATTGGAAAGTAAGGGCCTGAAAAATCCAATACTTTTTATATTGGAAAATTCTGCTATCCATGTAACCAAACCTGATAGTTTGTCTCAGGCGGTCATTAATGGATCTGCAGCGCAGGATGTATACATGGGCTTTTACAACGGCCCGTGGAAAGCCATCAGCGCTAAAGCGGGAGATATTTACGGCCGGCTTGATCAGGCGGAGAAAGCGGGTAAAAAAGACACCGCTACCCGCGCAGGTTTCGACCGGGAATTCAGGGCCCTGGATACACTGAACATTACAGCGGTAAAGGAGTATATCCTCAAAAATCCTGCTTCGGCCGGATCTGCAGCAGTTATTTATGAGCGTTTTATCAGTTATCCGAATTTTCCGGTGGCCGAAGAATTCTTTGGGCTGCTTACTAAAAATGCGCAGCAATCAGAAATAGGCGAACAAATTAACACCGCGTTAAAAACTAATGCGAAAACCGCCAAAGGGAAATTTGCCCCGGCCATTGCAATGCCTGATAAGGATGGTAAGATCGTGAAGCTCTCTGATTTTAAAGGTAAATATGTACTGGTTGATTTCTGGGCAAGCTGGTGCGGTCCATGCCGGAGAGAAAACCCCAATGTAGTTGCGGCTTACAAAAAATACCATGATAAAGGCTTTGAAATTTTAGGTGTATCCCTGGATTCCAAAAAGGATTCCTGGTTAAAAGCCATCGAGGCTGATGGCCTCACCTGGACGCATGTGTCTGATCTGCAGGCCTGGTCGAACTCCGCTGTTAAAGCTTATGGGGTAAAATCTGTGCCGGCAAGTTTTCTGCTTGATCCGGAAGGTAAGGTAGTAGGTAAAGATTTGAGAGGAGAGGAACTGAACAAAACCCTGGCAGGCATCTTCAAATAGTAATTACGTACACCAGTTTATAAATAGCTGCGGCCTCTGGGTTTGCAGCTATTTTCGTTTTAAATAAGGTTACAGGCTTGTGCAAACTTCACTGTGTCATCGTTATTTCTAAGCCCCCAATTTATTGCGCATATTTCTTCTTTGGGTATCGGCTGTAGCTGTAGAAATAAAGAGCCATACGGCATGATATGCTCTTTTATATTCCATTTAGTAACTACTCGCGCTTGATAATCAAATTGTTATCTGTTTAAAAGGAACGAATCTAAGTCCTTGTTTCTTCATCTGGTGTAACCTAATTGATTTATAAGTTGTCTAAATTATCAAAACTTAAATATGAAAAGCATTCTAGCTATATTTCTTCTGATTACCAGTCTTTCCTGCTTTGGACAGAAAAACAAAAATACCCTGATGAGTTTATTAGGCACAATGCCTAAACCACCAGAATTGTTTGTTGATACATTAGAGAAAATAAATATTGAAAATGGCTGGAGATATAAAATTCGTTATTTATCGGAAGATAGCAGTACGGTTTTTCATACGCCCAAGGACTACATTACAGCTTATCTATTTATTCCAAATCATAGTTTTGGTACTAAATTACCGGCTATGATTGCGATACATCAAGACGGCAGTCGTAATTATCTTGGTAAAGCTGAACCGGCTGGCCTTGCAGGTGACGACGACCAACATTACGGCATAGAACTGTATAAACAAGGGTACGTGGTTATATGCCCTGATAGGTTTTATCACGGTAACCGAAGAAGAATTAGTAAGCCGGATACCTTGACTAATTTGTGGTATGAAGAGTCGCTGCAAGCAACAGAACATTGGGCTGGACAGCTTATGTCTGTAGGAAGATCTACAATTGGAAAGGAAGTATATGATTTAGAAAGAGCAATGGATGTGTTGTATGCCATGCCTGTGGTTGATAAAAATAAGGTTGGAGCTATCGGCCATTCTGCAGGCGGCAATGCCTTGGCATACTTCATGTTTGCCGATACTCGCGTCAAAATAGGTGTTTCATCCTGTGGCGTATTTGAGATGGCTGACTGGTTTGATGAGAAGACGCCAAGCAAACGGTATGCGTATACGGCAATTCCCGGATTTCTAAATATAGCACGAACCTCTGATTTTGTGGGCCTGATTGCACCAAGACCTTTTTTAATGACCCGAGGACTTTGGGAATGGGACAAAGATACTGAGCAGAATAAAGCAAACAGTACAGACCACGTAAAATCTACCGAGAAACTCTATCATGAAGCATTATCTTATTACAAAAAACTTAAATCTGCTGATAATTTAAAAGTGATATATTTTGACGAAGATGGTGGACGCCACGCTTTTCCACCCAAGGTTAAAAAGCAAGTTTATACGTGGATTGCTTCTTATTTAAAGTAATTTATATTAGTATCATTGTCCTTAATCTTAAATATCATGTAGTTAGGTTATATAAGGCATGTGACGCCCCTCTGTCTGTAGTCTTGTGTGTTTTGGATTGAGCGCAGGCTGACTACGGATAAAACAGAAGTGACCTTACTCGCGAAGGTATTTCGCACTGTGCATCCAATAGAATTAATTTATATTGTAATATATGAACGTGTTCAATATTGTATTATTTGACCCAGCGAGACGAGTCCTCTTTAAAACTTAAAAGTATAATCCTTTTAAGCCATAAAGATAGGATAGCACTTATATCTGTTTTTTGTGATCACGCTTCCTCCGGCCTCCAGCGACGCTGAAAATTAAAATAGCCTTAAAAAAGAATACAGATAATTGGCGCTATTTTCTTATAGAAACTTAAAACGACCTGGCGGTGCTCGTTTTACCTAAATGGTTACCTACCTGGAAGGCCAACAAAAGGGCGATATTTACTTACCCTTTCTTTACCTGTTGTTTACCCTTTCCTGCTACCAGGTTAACCCCAGGGTTACCCTTTGCTTACCCTGGGGTTACCTTTTGCTTACCTAAAAGGTAACCCCAGGGTCTGTTTTGGGTAAGCGATTCCACTACTTAGGGTTAAGATGCCCTTAAGCAGGGCGCCACAAGAGGTAGGGGTTTGTGCGCCAAGAACCAGCTGTATTTGTATCGGTGAAATATAACCCATCTGGCGCAAGTGTCCCCGCCTGGGCTTTAAGTTTTTATTATTTTTTTGGCATAAACAAATCGTTATATAGTTCTTATATTAGATATGAAAGCTTGATAAATGTTTATTTGATTGATATTTTAAATATTACCAGTCACAAAGGAGAATGCTGGCGACAAACTGGGGCAATAATTTAAGAAAATGCATCGAAGAAAATAATTTCTATTGCGTCTGGTGTTTATTGTTTCAGTTCAATGTTGAAAACATCGATGTCTGCTTCTTCAAGTATCCTGTAAATAGAAGGAACCTGATCAACATTTTCGTACTCAATAAATATCCGGCCGTTGGCTGGTGATACAGCTATTTTAAAGAAATTTAACAGACTGGCAGCTCGTTCATTTTCGCTTGTATGTATTTCAATTAACACTTATTTTCTTTTAAATTTCTATTCAATATTTCTTGAAAAAGATGATTTTAGACAAGAACTTCTGAGCAAAAATATTTAAAAACGCCCTTGAAAACTTGGAGAAATGCGAACGGTTAGCGACTATTTCGGGAAGAAAATAAACCTGCGTTATAACCAAATAATTTTAATTACTATTGCCCAATCAACACAATAATTTTACAGGGGGGAAAGAAAATATGTTCAATTATAGTGAATATCGTGTGCCTTTGAGTATGTCCTTATTTGTGAAAAAAATCTGGACACTTGATAATTTAGAAAATTTGTCGATGCTGGTAGATAAATACGCGCTTCCCAATGGTTGCTTCAATATTGCGATTATTCGTGGAAATGGATTGACTGTCAATCATAAGAATAAGGTTATCTCACTGCAGAAAGGAACATACTTCTGTGGCCAGATGACCGAGTTCATCGGAATAGAAATACGCCCTAACAGCAGAGCGACTATGGTACAGCTCTTTCCCTGGACCCCTATGTATTTTACGGATGAGGATATGGATCACTATACGGACCAATTCTTTCGGACTGATGTTATCATGCCGGAGGTAACTGAGGATTTACTATTGAGCAATGCTGATATCTGCAGGATGATTTCGGAAAAATGGAGACCATTTGTAAGACAAGATTTAACGGCAAGAAACCTCCACCTGGCAGCTTCAATGATCATGAAAGTTGCTGGTGAGATAGAAATTAAACACATCTCCGCAACAATGGGATGTTCGCCAAGGTACCTTCAAAAACTATTTAAGAAGGGTCTGGGAATAAGCCCAAAGAAATTTGCAAACATCATCCGGCTCAGAGGGGTCGTTGACAAACTGGCTTTTGGGATGCAGAGAGCGACCAATCTTACCGATTTGGCCGTCTCAAATAAATTTTACGATCAGGCTCATTTTACAAATGCCTTTCAAAATATGTTTGGAACTACACCAAAGCAATTCAGCGGCAAGGACTATTTCCTGTCTTACATTAAATAATCAATAGTAAACCAGACCCCT